>CAZQJR010000001.1:0-7730 GCA_964592825.1 uncultured archaeon
AACCTTCGGCTTGACTATCGTGCCCACGTGAGGCCTTCCGCTCTTCTCAGTACCGACGTACTTCCTTATCCCGTCCAGCCCCACGGCCGGGCCTTCGAAAAGCCTCTGGTACTTCTTCGGGAAGCTTATGTCGAGGATGTACAGGCTCTCGAGCTCCTTCATCCCGAATATGTTTCCGAGAACCGAAGCCTGAAACTGGCAGAAGTTCTTTAGGTCGAAGTGCTCGAGCGGATAGGCTATGTAAACGAACCCCTCGTTCTCCCTCACCTTCAGTATCCTGAATACCCTCGCCCTGTAGTGCTCGAACACATAGTCGTTCATCGTCTTTATGTCAGTCCACGTTCCAACAGAGGATTCAGAAGCAATCGCCTCTGCGAGCTTTTTGAGCTCGTACTTCCCCGAAGTGTACAACAGAACAACGAAATCGTCCTTGCCGGGTTCGTAATCGAAGTCCAGATACGAATAACCGCCGTAAACCATGATGTCAATTTGGGCGTCGGTCTTAATTAATCTAATGCAACGACCCTCAAATCCAAAACGTACCTGTAAACCCTCGGAGCGAAGCTGCCGCAAGCCTTAACCTTCTCTACCTCCACAACCATCCCGTGCCTTCTGAACAGTTCCTTCACCCTTTTAGGCAGTATCTCGTCCTCCTCCTCTTCTCCCGCGAAGGTGTAGTAGTGAACGTAGCTTCCCGGCTTGACCTTGCCCCTGAGCAGGTAAACGAAGTCCTCGGCGGAGTAGGGGGCGGGCATCAAGACTCTGTCGAACTTCCCCTCGAGCTTAGGAACTACGTCCCTCACGTCCCCCTCGTAGACCTTCACGACTCCCTCCACCTTGTTCAACTCCACGTTCCTTCTGAAGTACTCAACCGCCTTGGGATTTATCTCCACCCCTATCACCTCCCTCGGCTTCGAAAGCTTGGCTATGACTATGGCGTAAGGCCCCACGCCCGCGAACATTACCAAAACCCTTTCCCCCTCCCTGACGAGTTTAGCTATCCTCTCCCTCTCCCCCGAAAGCTTCACGGAATAGTAAACCTTCGTGGGATCGACCAAGAACCTGCATCCGTGCTCCTTCACTACGGTTTCGGTTTCTCCACCGTAAATGGGCTCGTATCTGGCGACCCTGTAAACTCCCTCCACCTCACCCACCTTTCTCAGTATCGTCTTGACCCTCTTGTGCTTCTCGAGTATCGCCCGAACTATCAGATCTTTGAGGTGCATGACGTCGTCGGGGAGGTTTATCAGGACTACGTCTCCGATAATCTCGAAACTCCTCGTCACCTTCCTCAGTTCCTCGTCGCCGACCTTTCCCCTCAGCGCGTCCTTTAGGCTCACCCTTTAAACTTCGGCGGTGGGATTAAAAACATAGCCGTCGAAATCGGGGACGTGATACTAACCACATCCCGAAAACCGAGCAGGAGGACGAGGAGTCTGGCGAAAGCGCTCTCGAGATTCATGAATTGGAGATACGTTCAGAGGGGAAAGATGAGTTTGGACGACGTATTCTCGATGCTTAACGAGGGGGAGAGGGTTGCGATAATAAGCGAGGTGAAGGGAAACCCAGCCATACTCAGGATACTCGATTCGAGCGGAAAGGAGGTGCTTTGGATGAGGTTCAACGTGAGCAACGTGGTCAAGGTGAAGATGGACGACAGCCCCGTAGTTTTCTTGGGCAAGGCTCCCTTCGATCCCCTCATATTAGGTGCGATTCCCCAGAACGAGGCGGGGAAGAGGTTTGCGAGGAAGATGGAGTGGAAGAAGAGGGTGATAGTTAGGAGGGACGAGGAGTGGATAACGTTCGAGTTTTGGTTCGAGGACGTGCTCGTCTTCAAGATGAGGGTTAAGAGGAAGGGAGGGATAAGGGTTGGAGGCTGAGTTCGTGTTCGAGATGGACGAACGGAAGGCCGAAATACTTTACCGAGCTTTGAAGGTCGAGGAGTTGGATGCGATAAGCAAGGCAAAGGTTTATTTAGAAGGAGGTAGGCTAATGCTAAAGCTTGAGGCGGACGAGCTCGCAGACCTTAGGGCTGCGGTAAACGCTTGGCTTAGGTTGATCAAAGCGTGTTTGGAGGTGTTGTGATGGGCGAACTTCCCCCTCAGGTTCAGAACATGATAGCGCAGCTGCAGCAGGTTCAGCAACAGCTTCAGATGGTGATTACGCAGAAGGCTCAGATAGAGAACTCCCTGAAGGAAGTTGAGGAGGCGATGAAGGAGGTCGAGAAGACCAAGGAAGGGGATCCGATATTCAAGGCGGTCGGAACCGTGCTCGTGAAGACGAACAAAGAGGACATACTGAAGGAGCTAAAGGAGAAGAAGGAGACGTTCGAGATAAGGATAAAGACGCTGAGCAGACAGGAGGAGAAGCTTAAGGAGAGACTTCAGGAGCTTCAGAAAAAGATAAAATCGATGCTTAGCGGAGTTCAGGCGGGATGAAGGAGTTGGAGAGGGTACTGAACCAATTTTCCGACGAAATAGATCCCGAAGATCTCGCGAAAAGGCTCGGAACGAGCGTTTGCCACGCGACCAACCTATGCCTAAAGCTCGTCGAGGAGGGCAAATTAAACCTATTTTTTAAGGTCACCTGCCCGAGGTGCGGAAGAAGTTGGAAGTTCGGAGGGATTATGGAGATTCCCGACGAGATAGAGTGCGAGTGCGGGAACGAGGTGGTTCCGGACAGGGAAAACACTAAGATGGTTTTTTCAGTTCGATCCTCCTTCTGAAACCCGGTTTCCGCAACGACCTCTCTATTTCTTCGAGCTTCTTCAAAAGCCTCTCGTCCACCTCCGCCCTCTTGGGCTCGAATTTAACCTCCTCGACTATCTCCTCCCTCCTCTCTTCCCTGAACACCTTGGCAAGTTTTCTCCATATCACCCTCTCCACGGCCTTCATCCAACCCCCCGTCCAAGGTGTCTCGTTTTTCTCTACCCTCAACAACCTCCTAACGATTATCAGATCCCTATCGCAAGCGTTCTCGCAAGCCCCGCAGTGAATGCAGGTTTCCTCGTCGACCTCCACCCTTCCCCCCCTGACCCTACACGCTCCGGTGGGACATACGATCTCGCAAGCCTTACACCCGACCGGATCGCATTTGGATTGGAGCAGAGCCTCGTAAACGACCACCTTCCCCTCAATTCCCTTCTCAACCCTCACACCATCATAAGGACAGAGCTTAGCACAGATACCGCAGTAGATGCACTTCGAATCTTCGAACGAAACCTCCGCCACGTTCTCAACCTTCCCCTCCACCACCCTCCTCCCCCTAACCTCTATGGCACCGTTTGGGCAAACGTCTACGCAGAGCTCGCAGTAATCGCATACTTCCTCGTCCACGATTATCCTCTCGAACGGCCTTTCCTCGCCCTCTATCGGCTTAAAGGCCTGACAGAACTCGACGCATATTCCGCAAAGCCTGCACTTCTCCTCATCTATCCTTATCTCCCCCTCAATCCCCTCGTTTCTTACGGGAACGTCCTCCCTCCTCAGCTTGACCCTCCTCACCACGGCCTCGGTGGGGCACGTTCTGTAGCAAACCGCACAGTTTACGCAGGCGTCGGTTTTCTCCACCCTTCCCGCAAGCCAAACCGGACAGAACTCCCTTCTAACGTCCATCCCATCGACCCTGAACTCGAACGCCTTGACCGGGCAGAGGGAGAAGCATATTCCGCAGAAAACGCACGAAGTGTGATCTACGGTTACCGGCGGCATGTCCAAGCCCAGAGCTATGTCGTGAACCGGATTTAGCTCTATCGCATTGGCTGGACAGGCGTAAACGCAGATACCGCATCCGACGCACTTCTTGTAATCGTAAACGAGTTCTCTGCTTTCCTCCCTTCCCCTCCATCTGAAGAAGAACCTCTCCCCCGTCACCTCGACCGTTCTCTCCATCTCCTAACCTCCTCAACGAACTCGTCAACGTCCTTCGCTATCTCCACCTCCCCGGCCGATCTCCATATAGCCTTGACCCTCCAAGCGTCCTCTCCGAGCATCTCCCTAATCGCATCCACCCTCACCTTAGCCCTGTAGTTCCCCTTCCCGAAGTGACACTCCCCCAACCTGCATCCCGCCACCATCACCCCGTCCACCCCCCGCTTGAGGGCGCGGACTATCCACTCCGGCCTCACCCTGCCGCTACACGGAACCATGATCGTCCTGACGTTGGAGGAGTACCTCACCTTCATTACCCCCGCGAGATCGAGGGCGGAGTAGGCGCAAAAGCGACAGGCGAACATCAACACGAGAGGATCGGCGTTCTTCTCCTCCGTTAAAGCGTCTATCTCGGCTGTTATCGCCTCGTCACTGAAGTAGTTCATGTCTATGGCACCCTTAGGACAGGACGCGACGCAAACACCACACCCCACGCACGCTGACGGGTCTATCCTCGCCCTCCCGTCGATCTCTATCGCCCTGAACTCACACACCTCAGCACATATTCCGCAACCCACGCAGCCCTCGCCCACGAACGAATGATACGGATCCGATTCGATTTGATCCGACATCACTATCTCCAAAGCCTTTGCAGACGCCAGTCCCGCGGACTCCACGCTCTCCCTTATGTCCATAGGAGAACTCGCCGTTCCTGCGACGAATATCCCCCTGACGTTGGTCTCCGCCGGCCTGAGCTTGGGATGGGCGGGCATCACGAACCCGTTCTCATCAACGGCAACGCCTAATCCGATTGGATTTCCCTCCATGGGTGTAGCGAGCACGACGAGGTCGAACACCTCCTCCTCAACCCTCCCGTCGAGGGTGTTCTCGAACCTGACGATTACACCGTCCTCCCTCTCCGTTACCCTCGGCTTTCCCCTCACGAACCTCACACCCATTCTCTGAACCCTCTCGTAAAGTTCCTCATGATAAGCACGCATGTCCATGTAGAAAATCCAAATTTCGGTTTCTGGATACCTCCTCTTTATCGTAAAAGCGTTCTTCAGCGTCGCAAGACAGCAAACCCTGCTGCAGTACTTCTTTCCATTCACGTCCCTGCTACCGTGGCAGAGAACGAAGGCTATCCTTTTGGGATTCTTCCCGTCCACCAAAAGCTCCCCCTTGGTCGGCCCGCTTGCCGAGAGCAATCTCTCCAGCTGCATTAGGGTAACGACCCTCTTCCCCCCCACTCTCCCAACCTTGAACCCCGTCGCAACGATTACAGCCCCCACATCCAACTCTATCTCCTCGGCCTCCTGATCGAAGTTTATTGCGTTCTCTGGACAGGCTTCGGCGCACATCATGCATCCCACGCAGTTGTCGGTGTCTATGCAGGCGCACAGGGGTAGGGCTTGGGGTATGGGTAGGAACACGGCCTTTCTCATCTCCTCCTCGACCCATATCGGACATACTTCGCTGCAGTACTCTATGCATCCCTTACACTTACTCTCGTCCACGTACCTCGGCTTCTTAACGACCTTAACCCTGAAATTCCCCACGTGCCCACTCAGCTCGACGACCTCGGCGTTCGTGATCACCTCGACGTTGGGATCGTTCCAAACCTCGCTCATCTTGGGGGCGAGTATGCAGATCGAACAGTCGTTAGTCGGAAAGACCTCGTTGAGAAGAGCCATGTGTCCTCCGATGGTCGGAGACCTCTCGACCAAGTACACCTTGGTGAACTTCGAGAGGATGGACGCCGCAGTTATTCCAGCTACACCGCCTCCTATAACGAGAACCTCCCTCCTGACCGGAATTTTAACCTTGCTCAAAGGTTTTAGCTTCCTCGCTCTCGCAACCGCCATCCTAACGAGATCCCTCGCCTTCAGATTCGCCTCCATCCCCGAGTGAACCCAAGAACACTGCTCCCTGATGTTCGCGATCGCGAGCATGTAGGGGTTAAGCCCCGCCCTCTCCAACGTCTTCATGAACGTTCTTTCGTGAAGCTTTGGAGTGCAGGCGGCGATAACGACCCTATCCAGCTTGTGCTCCTTTATCGCCTCCACGATCTCGCTTAAACCCGACTCGGAGCAAGCGTATCGAACGTCGGTGGCGTAAGCTACACCCTCGAGTCCCTTAGCGTAATCTACGAGCGCCTTTACGTCTACTACCCCAGCTATGTTGAGCCCGCAGTGGCACACGAACACGCCAATCCTCACAATCGATCGTTAACGATTTGGATTTTAAGCTTTAATGGCGGAACTTCGTTTATGGATCCCCTGCGGGACGTCTTCTTCTGGGCCACCGTAGCGACTGCGACGATGTTCTTGGAGGTGGCGGTCTTCATATCGAGGAGGAGAAAGAGGAGAATCGTCTATGCATTGGCGGGAATATCCGCGATAATACTGTTCGAAACTCCCCGTTTCCTGATTCCCCTGCTTCCCCAACCGAGAATCGATCTTCCCTCGGCCAAGCCCTTGGGTCTCTTCTTGTTCGCTTTCGGACTCGCAATCATGGCCTTAGCTTTCTTTCAGCTTATGAAGGCAAGGAAGGAGGGATGGAAACTCCAAACCACCGGCGTTTACGGAATAGTCAGGCATCCGATGTATTTGGGGGATGTCCTATGGGCTCTCGGCTGGAGCTTGGCGTTCAAAGCCCTTTACGCCTTGGCACTGACCCCCCTCTGGCTGTTCCTCAGACTTTGCCTCGCAACGCTTGAGGAGGAGAAGCTGGCGGAGAAGTATCCCGAATACTCTGAATACGTGCGAAGGGTTAGGTGGAGGATCGTGCCGTTTCTCATCTGATCTTGCTCATCCACTTGAAGGAAACTCCGTGACTCTTAACGGCCTTCATGAAGCTCGCCCTCGCCTTTGCGTCTATGCAGGAGTAGTGGTGGGCTCTTTCGAGTATGTAGGGATAGCCCCTCGTCTTTCCCAAGAGACACTCGGCCAACACGACCCTCATAACCTCCTCGTGCATGTCCCTCATCCAAGCCGGATACTCCACCCTGACGGGCATCGTCGGGTTCACCATCATGTAGGCGTAGCAGATCTCCTCGCCGAAGGGTTGGGTGTATGAGAACAGATCCATGATGCCGGAGAGCAGCACGGAATCGTAAACGTCCAACCCGAACCTACGAGCCAGATCCTTGGAGAAGCTCTTGTCTATGTAACCGATGAGCGGCGTTTCGGTTTCTTCGCTCTTCCTTATCGCTCTTCCAACCGCATCCTTAAGCTCGTCGACGACTATCAACCCACCGTCGAAGAACAGCCAGCTTCTTCCGTCCATCTCCTCCGTTAGCGTATCTATTTCGAGTTGGAACCTCTTGAGATCCAAGTTCTCCTCAAGCTTGACGAACGTGGTTCTGTAGCTCTTCCCATATTTCCCCCTACCGTGAACGACCCATATCTTCGCAACCTGAACGACTCCGATGGGAATTCCGAGTTCTCTGAGGGGGGAGATCTGACTCCCATCCACTCCGACGACCCTCCTCCCGTCCAAAACCCTGAGATGCCACTTCCTATCGACCTCGACCCTCTCAATCCTGAGGTATCTCAGCAGCCTATCCTCTACCTTCTTCCTCTTAACCTCGATCTCCTCGTTGTATCTTTTCAAAAAATCCTTGAACTTCGCTATGTTCTCCATCAAACTTCCCTCGTAGCTGTTCATCGCTCAGACCTCCTTTCCCAAAAATATGCCGTCGTGATCCCTGACTATCTGAAACCTCACCCAGTCCCCGACTCTTCTATCCGTGAGCACCGTAACGACCCTCCCCTTAACGACAACGAGCTTCTCCCCCTTCAGCCTCCCCTCCTCCACTATCCTCGCCTTGAAAACGTCCCCCTTCTTTATCGGATGCGG
>CAZQJR010000002.1:0-6589 GCA_964592825.1 uncultured archaeon
CATTCGATAAGTTTATAAATTTTCGGTGATCATTCGCTCTATGGATTCGGTCATCAGGGCGCTCGCGGATAAGATCTCGGGCGATATCGTATTCTCCGAAACTCCCGGAAGGACGATCAAGAAGTGGAGGCAGATTTTCGAGATATCGCAGAAGGAACTCGCTCAGAAACTTGGCGTTTCTCCTTCCGTCATAAGCGATTACGAAAGCGATAGGAGGAAATCGCCGGGCGTCAACTTCGTTCGGCGTATCATAGAGGCTATGCTCGAAATAGACAGGGAGAGGGGATACAGGACGGTGTCGAAGTATAGGGATCTTCTGAGCGGTTTCAAGCTCGACGTCATAATAGACATGCGGGAGTTCGAGGATCTCGTCGGCGTTAAGGAGTTCGCCAAGGCCATCGACGGTGTGATGCTGACGGATTACGACAAGTTCATAAGCGGGTACACGATAGTGGACAGCATAAAGGCGATCCTGTCCCTCAACGCCTACGACTTCTACAGGCTCTACGGATTCACGACCGAAAGGGCGCTCGTGTTCACGAAGGTTTCGACGGGCAGGTCGCCGATGGTCGCGGTCAGGGTCGCGAACCTCAAGCCGGCGGTCGTGGTTCTGCACGGAATAGACGTGGAGGACGTTGACGAAATAGCGGTTAAACTCGCGGATATAGAGAGAATTCCCCTCATAGCGACTCAGATGCCTTTGGACGACATGATAAAGGCTCTTAGAAGTATATGAGGTGGTCGCATGGTGGGTATTGTATCTTACGGAACGTACGTTCCCAAGTACAGGATAGGGGTTGAGGAGATAGCGAGGATATGGGGGGAGAACGCGGAAACGATAAAGGGTGGGCTCGGGATTCTGCAGAAGTCCGTCCCGGACGTGGATGAGGATACCGCCACCATAGCAGTTGAAGCTTCGAGGGAGGCGTTGAGAAGGGCGGGAATAGATCCAAAAGAAATCGGAGCGGTGTTCGTGGGTAGCGAATCCCACCCCTACGCCGTAAAGCCGACGGCGACGATCGTGGGGGAGGCTTTGGGTATAGGGAACGAGTACTTCGCCGCCGATCTCGAATTCGCGTGCAAGGCGGGGACGGCGGGAATCCAGATATGCATGGGTTTGGTCGAGGCGGGGATGATCGATTACGGAATGGCGGTGGGAGCCGACACGAGCCAGAGCAGGCCGGGGGACGCGTTGGAGTATTCCGCCGGAGCCGGAGGAGCATCTCTGATAATAGGTAAGAGGAGGGTCATAGCGGAGATAGAGGGAACGTGTTCGTTCACTTCCGACACCCCGGATTTCTGGAGGAGGGAGGGACAGCCTTATCCAAGCCACGGAGGGAGGTTTACTGGCGTTCCCGCGTACTTCCGCCATATCACCTCCGCAGCGAGAATGCTTATGGACAGGCTCGGTTTAAAGCCTTCAGATTTCAGATACGCGGTTTTCCATCAACCTAACGGAAAGTTCCCCGTCAGGGTTGCGAAGATGCTCGGGTTCGACTTGGAACAGATAAAGCAGGGGCTCGTGGTTTCTCACATAGGAAACACTTACTCCGGTTCTTCGCTTTTAGGCCTGTGTGCCGTGTTAGATGAAGCAAAACCGGGCGACAGAATCCTGCTCGTGTCCTTCGGATCGGGGGCTGGGAGTGATGCCTTCTCCTTCGTCGTTACGGACGAGATAGAGGGTTTCGAGAGAACTCCCAAGGTTTGGGACAAGGTGATGGGAGGGGAGAGGATAGATTACGGGCTGTACGTGAAGCTCAGGAGGAAGATAAAGTTCGGGTGATAGAATGAGGAGGGTTGCGGTTATCGGAGTAGGTTGTTCTAAGTTCGGGGAGCTTTGGGACATGAGCTTCAGGGACATAGTTCTCTCCGCCGGAATAGAGGCTTTGGAAGACGCGGGGCTCGAGGGAAGGGAGATAGATGCTATATACGTAGGGAACATGAGCGGCGGGAGGTATTTGGCTCAGGAGCACATTTCAGCCCTTATAGCGGATTACGCGGGGCTGGCGGAACTACACATACCTTCAACGAGGGTGGAGGCTGGAGACGCGAGCGGAGGGTTGGCTTTGAGGCAGGCCTACATGGCCGTCGCCTCTGGAATGCACGACATAGTCATAGCGGCGGGAGCCGAGAAGGTTACGGACGTTGGAGCGGAGATGGCGATGGACATCCTGTCCTCGTCGGCGGATAGGGAGTGGGAGGTTTTCTGCGGCGCCACCCTTCCCGCCCTCTTCGCCATGATGGCGAGGATGCACATGGACAGGTTCGGCACGACGGAGGAGGATTTGGCGAGGGTGAGCGTTAAGAATCATAAGAACGCCGTAAACAATCCAAAGGCGCAGTTCAGGAGGGAGATATCGCTCGAAACTGCTTTGAACTCCCCGTACGTTGCGGAACCTCTGAGGCTCTTCGACTGCGCTCCCATCTCCGACGGTGCCTCGGTTGTTATTCTCGCGAGCGAGGATGTGGCGAGGAAGTACACCGACACTCCGGTTTACATCTCCTCTTGCTGTCAGGCGAGCGACTACATAGCCCTGCACAGTAGGAGGGACGTAACGACGATGGACGCGGTGGTTTTCGCCGCGAGGGAGGCGTACAGAAAGGCTGGAATTGAGGCGAAGGACGTGGATGTTGCGGAGGTTCACGACTCGTTCACGATAGCTGAGATAATAGCCTACGAGGATTTGGGATTCGCAGAGAAGGGGAAGGGGGCGGAGTTGATAAGGGATGGTGCAACCGAACTGGACGGCGACATTCCGGTCAACCCGTCCGGCGGATTGAAGGCCTGCGGGCATGCCATAGGAGCGACGGGGATAAGGCAGGCGGTTGAGATAGTCCTGCAGCTTAGGGGAGATGCGGGGAAGAGGCAGGTGGACGCGGAGAGGGGTTTGGCGCTGAATATAGGTGGTACCGGAGCTACTGCTGTCGTTACGATATTCGAGAGGTGATAGTATGCTTCCGAGGTTTTGGAGGAAGATAAAGTATAGGTACAACCTCGTGGGCACGTACTGCGAGAACTGCGGAACTTACTACTACCCCCCGCGTAACCTTTGCCCAAAGTGCAGGAGGAAGAGCAGGATAAAGGAGGTCAGGCTAAGCGGGAGGGGAACGGTGATAAGCTACTCCGTCGTCCACGACGCTCCCGAAGGATTCAAGATGATGAAACCGTACGTAGTCGCTTTGATCCGGCTCGAGGAGGGGCCAGTCATAACGTCCCAACTCGTATGCAAGCCGGGAGAGGTAAGGGTTGGGATGAGGGTAAGGGCCGTTTTTAGGAAGTGCGGGGAGGAGGGGGAGAGCGGCATAATATACTACGGAACGAAGTTCGCGCCCGAAGAGTAAAAATATTTTTTTAAACCTCAAAACCCTCTCCCGGATTGAGAATCACGACCTTCACTCCCAACTTCTCCGCCCTCTCCCTGAACTCCTCTGGATTCTGCCTTATCGGCGGGAACGTGTTGTAGTGCATGGGAACGACTATTTCGGGCTTTATCAACTCCACCGCCTTCAGAGCTCCCCTTATTCCCATAGTGTAAAAGTCTCCGATCGGTAAAAGCGCGACCTTGGGTCTGTAAAGCTCTCCGATTAATTGCATATCCATGAAGACATCCGTGTCCCCGGCGTGGTAAACGGTAACACCGTCCATCTTTACGACGAACCCCGCCGGATCTCCGGCGCTGGTTATTCCTCCGTCAACGACGTCCGCGGAATGAACCGCCTTGACCATCGTGACCTCCACGTCCTCGAACTTCGCCGTGCCTCCAATGTTCATCCCAACGGTTTCGGCACCCCTCCCGCCCAGCAGAACCGAAAGCTCGTATATGCAGACGATGGGTGCGTTGCACCTCTTGGATATCTCCACAGCATCCCCTACGTGATCCCCGTGTCCGTGGGTGACGAGTATTAGATCTACGTCTAATTCCTCCGGCTTAACTGGAGCGGTAGGATTTCCGCTGAGAAACGGATCTATCAGTATCCTCTTCGAACCTTCGAGCATGAAACACGCGTGCCCGTACCAAGTTATCTTCATGTGATAATATAATAGCCCGTCACATAAAAAAGTTCCGTTAGATTATTCTACCCCTCCGAACGAGTTGACCCGATGCGATGGCTCGTGGTGATGCTCGGACTGTTGCTTATTGGCTGCACCGCCCACGCTCCGGTGAAGAAGCACGAGATACAGGTATTCTTCTTCTACAGCCCCTACTGTCCACACTGCCAAGAGGTAAAACCCTACATGAAGCTACTGAGGGAAAAGCTCGGGAAGGAGGTGGAATTTCACTTCTGCAACGTCGCCAAGTGGAACTGTTCGCCCAAGAGCTTGGAGATTGCGAGGAAGTATCCGTTCGAGTGGATTCCGACGGTGATAGTGATAGCGGACGGAAAGGTTTACAAGCTCACGGGAACGACCCAAGTTCTGAAGCTGGGCGATATACTCAAGAAGTACGGGATAAACCCACCCCCGGTGGTGTTCGAGAACAAGACCTACAGCGTCGAGGAGTGCATAAGGTGTCACGAGGAGAGGAACATCCCTCCTCCAACGAACTTCACTTGCGATCACTGCTGTCATAGATCTCCCCCGCCACGATGACCTCGTCGCTCGGCTTGTTCACGATCTCCGTCCAAATCACCCTCCCGTACCTCTTCCATATTTTTTCGATCGCCTCGAGATTCTCTCCGAAAGCGACGAAACTCGGCCCGTTTCCCGAAAGTCCGCAGTGACAACCCATTCCGCTTGCCTTCTCCACCACGTCGAACGGATACCCTATCTTCCTGCAGTAGTGCTTCGAGTTCAACAGCATCGCGTTGCGGTAGTCCCCCCTCTTTGCGCACTCCAACGCCTCCTCCACGAGCTTGGTGTCCCTCCTTATCTCGTTCAAGTCCACCTTACCCCTCCTCCAGTTCGGAATCAGAACTATAGCGTCGGCCTTCTTGAACTCCCAGCTTATCAGCCTCATGTTCGTGTTGTCCGTGAGCACTATACCGCCCAAAAGGGACGCCGAAGCGTCGTCGAAGGCACCAGTGTAGCTTATTCCCACGTCCAACGAAATTCTGGCATTCAACCTCAGTATCTCGTGGGCGAACAGCCTCTTGCGAAGGTGCTTGAAGACGCAGAGGAGGAGGGCGTTGACGAAGGCGCTACTGCTACCTAGCCCACTCCCCTTGGGAATCTCGCTCTTTACTTCAACCACCCCCCTCAGCCCGAAGTGCGTTAGTATGTGGTTGACGACCTCGCTCCTCCTCTCCAGCCCGTCCTCAACGAGCACGCTCTCCTTTAACTCGTCCTCAAGTGTGAGCTTGACCTTGGTGACGAGATCCAAAGCAAAGGCGCAACCGTAGCCCAAAGCCAAAGCGTTTATTATCGTTCCCGCAGCGTACGCCTTCGCCCTCATCACGGATGGAACGAATTTAATCTATTTAACGCTACTCCCCATCGTGCTCGCGCTCGTGATGTGCGGGGGGAAGGGGAGGAGGATCAGGGCTTTGGGTGTGAGGGAAAAGCCTATGCTGAAGGTCGGCGGGAAGAGGCTTGTAGATTACGTCCTCGACGCCCTGTGGTTCTGCGAGGTTTACGCCGTTACCACTTCGAGGAGCAGAAAGACGGAGTCCTATTTGCGTTCCCAAGGAATAAAGTGCGTTAGAACCTCCGGGAGGGGATTCGTGAACGACTATTTAGAAGCTATACTGAAGCTCGGCGCCTTCGAACCCGTCTTGATAGTTTCGGGAGATCTTCTAATTCTCAACGACGATCTCCTGCTCGAGGTGGCGGATTTCTATTACGGAATGGATAAACCCGCCCTGAAGGTCGTCAGTCCCGAGGGCGTTCCCGTGGGGATAAACGTGGTGGACGGATACTTCTTCGACGTTCCTCAGGAGGAAGAGGACTACGTCCTGAAGGACAAAGTTATAAATATAAACACCCCCAAAGACCTATTGAGAGCGATATGGCTGATCCGTACGAGGAGAAGAGAAGGAGGATGGTCGAGAGGTTGAAGCAGGAGCTCGGGATAAGCGATAAGGTAGCGAAGGCCATGCTCAAGGTTCCGAGGCACCTCTTCGTTCCCTCCCAATACGAGAGGGAGGCTTACGTGGACACCCCCCTTCCCATAGGTATGGGTCAAACCATAAGCGCTCCGCACATGGTGGCAATAATGTGCGACCTGCTCGACCTCAGGAGGGGGGACAAGGTGCTCGAAGTCGGAGCGGGGAGCGGATATCACGCCGCGGTGGTTGCGGAGATCGTTGGCAAGGAGGGGAAGGTTATAGCGGTTGAGAGGATCCCGGAGCTCGCCGAGAGGGCGAGGAGCATTCTCGAATACCTCGGTTACGACAACGTTAAGGTGGTCGTTGGTGACGGAACGAAGGGATACGAACCCGAGGCACCTTACGACAAGATATACGTCACCGCATCCGCCCCCGACATCCCAGAGCCGTTGCTCAGGCAGTTGAAACCCGGAGGCAGGATGGTCATTCCCGTAGGGAGATACGAACAGTACCTTTACGTTGTGGAGAAGGACGAGAGCGGTAGGGTTCACAAGAGGGTTTGGGGGCCGGTGAGGTTCGTTCTGCTCATAGGGGAGCACGGTTT
>CAZQJR010000003.1:0-11087 GCA_964592825.1 uncultured archaeon
GAACGCTATGGCACCCTCCTTACCCCTGATCTCACCGACTATTATGTAGTTCGGCCTGCTCCTCAGAGCGGCTTTGAGTAAATCGAACAGATCCACCCTTCCCTCCGTCCCCCTCTCCCTCGTACACAACTGCTGCCACACTGGATGGGGCACCTGAACCTCGGGAGTATCTTCAGCGCTGAATATCTTGGACTGAGGCTTTATGAACGGGATCATCGCGTTCAGCGTGGTTGTCTTACCGCTCGCGGTCTCCCCGCTCACCCATATGCTCATTCCGTATTCCAAGCAGAGCCAGAGGTAAGCGGCTATCTCAGCTGAGAGAGTTCCCCACGCTATGAGTTGTGTTATGCTTATCGGAACCGCGGTGAACTTTCTTATTGTAAGAGAAGGCCCCTTGAGGCTGACGTCCGTGCTGAATATGATGTTTATTCTGCTCCCGTCCGGCAAAGTTCCGTCGACTATGGGGTTCTTCTCGCTTACCGGCCTTCCTATCCTCTCTCCCAAGTTCTTCAGGTATTCGGCCATGTACAGATCGTCCTTGAAGTCTATGTTCGTCGGAAGCATGTCGAAGATCTTGTGGACGATGTGAACGTTGTGCGGGCCTATGACGTGAATGTCCTCGATGTACGGATCCCTTATGAGCGGTTCCAACGGCCCTACTCCGATGACGTCCCTCTTGATTAGGTACCTAAACTTGTAAACTTCCTCCTTCGTGAGTTTGAGCTTTTCAAAACCGAAAGAGAAGTATTTCCTCTTCCTTTCCAAAGGTACGGGCTTGGGAACGATCTCCACTACCTCGTCTATCAACTTATCTATGAGCCTGTCGAGCTCCTCATCGTTCTTCGGAACCTCCTCCTTGGGAACGATTTCGAGCATCTTGTCCATCAAAGCCTGATACTTCGGCTCCTCCTCCTTAGTGAGCCTCGGCTCTATCGCTATGTAATGCTTGTCGCCCTCCCTGTCCGTCCATATGTGGATGAAGATGGGATCGCCTACCGGATAGATTATGTTCGGGCGAGGGAGGGTTTTCATGTCCCTGCTGAGCTGTGGGATGAAGTTCGGTACGACACCCTCCCTCCGCCTGAACTCGTCCAAGTATCTCTTCAGATGTGGATTTCTCCTTACCGCATCCTTTAGGGTATCGGACTTTACCGTCTTCATGCTACCGCCGCGATCTCAACGACCAAACCTATCTTCGGCTCCACTCTAAACGCGATCTGCTTCGAATACGCTCCCGTGGCCAAGTTGAACTTCTTTATGAGCATTATATTCTTCAGATCCGTTCCAAACTTCCTTATGTTCGTCTCAGCGATGAAGGAGCATGCCGATTCCACCTCGTCCATCACGTTCCTCTCCAGCTCGTCCAAAGCGGTGAGGATGATGGCCTTTCCCAAGGCTACGATTCTCTTGAAGAATCCCATGAGCTTCACCACGGAGTTTGGATCCACGTCGGCTCTAACCAACGTCGAGAAGCAGTCTATGATTATCACGTCGTTCTCGAACAACTCCTTGGCGTTCATCAGTCTACCCGAGAAATCCATCCTCGTCAGGGGCTCCTGAATGAGAGGATAGACGGGGATGAAGAGTAGCCTTCTACCTATCATGTACTTACCCACATCGTAGCCCAAGGATGACATCTGGTTTATGAAATCGAGCGTCGTTAGCTGTGTGGATATGTAAGTAACGCTGACGTCGTTCTTCAGCAGACCGTAGGTTATCCTCTGGCAAACGACGGACTTACCGCTCCCATGCTCCCCCTTTATCAACCCGATCGTTCCTACCGGTATTCCACCTCCAAGCTTCTTGTGAAACTCGTCGTTCGGTAGGTGCACTGAGAATAGCCTTGCCAAGCTATCACCCCCTCACGTCACCGTGAACTCCAACGTATCCGATATGCCGTTGGACAGAACGACCGTTATCCTGTGGTTTCCGGGGGTTAGATCGTATATTACGTCGAGCTCTCCAACCTGCCCCGGATAGATCACCTCCGGAGATGTAGTAACGTTAATGGGGGGCACTATGTTGCCATCTATCAGAACGGTTACTGTAGAGTTCGTGAACTCAAACGGAACCCTACCTATGTTCTTGACGTAGAAAACGTACGCAGTATTGCCTCCAACGGTTTTCGTAGGTATGTGGAGGGGATCGTTAATTATCTCGAAGTTCGTGGCTATCGCGCTCTTCAGATACTCTCCCTGATCCTTTATACCCAAGGAAACTTTCTGTATCGTCACGACCATCACGGCGGAGACGGAGCTAGCTATGAGTACTGCGGCTATGAAGAGTATGAGATGTGCAGCGCTCTCTCCGGCCAATGCGGATCACCTCACTACGAACGATGCGTACCGCTCCACTCCATCGCCCGAAACCAATTTGAGTCTATGTGTGGTACCAACGCCACCCGGTAATGAGGAGTTGTAGAATTGGGCGTACTGGAGGGGATAGAGCAACGTTACGTTGGGTACGAACCGCGTTATGTTACCGTCGACGAGCAACGTGAACTTGGTACAGTTGAAGGTCGTAGACCCCGTGTTTTTGATGATCACAGTTAAATTGTAAGTCGTATTGGTTGTGTTCAACGCGGTGATGTTCACTATTTCGAAATCGGATCGATCGATCTCCTGTCTGTTTTTTAGTTTGATCAGATCGTTGAGTTGCCTGACCTCCGTCACAACAACGGACGAAAGTATGCTTAAGGCTATCAATCCGGCTATGAACAGTACCGCAAACGCTGCGGTAGTGCTAAAGCCCATTTATCTCCGATACCTCCTTTCTTATCGTATATATTTCCCTCTCCACCTTCATGACCATGTCCTTGTTGAACCTCCCCGTCCTCAAAGCCTCTATGAACAGCAGAGACGTTATGTGATCCTTCACGTTCATGTACCCCACCGGTCTCCAGTCGGAGTTCTCGTGGTACAACTTTATTCCCTTGGCGTATCTGAGAACCGTGAACAGAACCTTGTCGCTTATCCAGTTTATATCCACGTAATAGTTCAGCAGATCCTTCAACCCCTCGTAACCTACCCTTTCAAGCATGAACTCTATCCACTTCAGCAGGATCATTATGCATCTCGTATCGTTGAGCGGGACCTCTTTCAGACGTGGTTCTTCCGTAGGCTCTATGAAGGGCAACAACGCCGGCGTTTCGAACTCCAAGGTTGGCTGTTGAACCTGTTGCTGTTGTTGAATCTGAGGCTGGGGCTGAGGCTGGGTATGTTGAGGCTGTTGCTGTTGGAATATCTCCGGTAGGGGTTCCGTTTTTACCTCCTTTCTCTCTTTCTCTTCCTTCATTCTCTGTCTGATCATCGACTCTATGTTCTCCAACTTCCTGAATATTTCGTCGATCTTCTTTGCGTTAGAGAGGTTTTCCTCTATCTTCTTGATTATCTTGTTCACCTGATCCCTCGTTACCCCCTTACCCTTGAGCTTGTTATATAGGTCATCGAGAAGAACCGAAGGTATCCTACCCCTGAACCTATTTAAGTACTCTTTCAACTCGTTATCCTTAAGAACAGCAACCTGCTGTTCGGACAAATCAGACCACCTCCTCCTCGTAAAGAACTTCACCAATTATCCTATCCAAATCCACGTTAATTATGAGCTTGAAATCCTGCTCCAAAGTATCGACCCTCCTCTTCAAATCCACTATATCCACCACCCCCGAAGACGAAACGAACGGATTTATCTGGGAACTAACGACCTCGTACAGCGATAACACATCCTTCATGGTATCGTCCATCTTTTGAAGCTTCGACTTTATCTCGTCTATCTCCTTCTTGGTGTTCTCCAACGCCACGTCTATCCTCGGCAGTCTGTTTTCTATCTCGTTTATTCTCTCCATGATCTTCGTTGTAACGTCCTCCTCTCTCCCACCTTCAACTCTCTCAGCGGGTTCCTTCTCCTCCAAGATCTCCTCCTCGACCTCTTCTCCCTCCTCTTCACCCTCCTCTATCAATTCTTCCTCCTCACGCTCTTCCTCCTCCTTCTTGCCCTTCTTAAGACCTTTGAGCTTGATAACCTTCCTTAGCATCGATACCACCTCCATAAAATAATAAAAAATGAATTAAAAAATTGGAGAGGTTACTGTAGCTCGGTTATGCTGGCAGTAAAGGCGGATGGCGTGGTGAACTGTATTATGCCCGGAGCACCGAGCTCAGGCCTGACCTCTCCGCTGACTACGGTGTTCGTCGGCAGACCCTGGTTGAAGACCTTGACGAGATCGACGGTGAGGACGACCTTGTCTCCGGTGTTGAGCGTGGGCGTCTTCTTGTTCTTAACCAACGATCCGTCCTGGTCCTGCAGCACTATTATACCGAAGGACGTGCCCGTCAGGTAGTTCCAAGCGTCGAGGGAGAAGTTGAACACCTGTCCACCGGCGGTGAGATCGGTGAACGGATAGGTGCCAAGCGTGACGTTAGACGGCTGGTACTTGAGCTCGACCGTGTTGTTCAAAGCGCTGAGCGTTACGATCGTCTTGCTGAGGTCGATGGCCTGTCCACCGGTGTTCGTCTCAACGTAGATGGCGAGCTTGCTGATGTTGTTAGCAGTGGTTCCGGTGTTCGGATTGGCGTCGTAACCGAGGATCCTGTCGATCTTGATACCGCTCGCGACCTCCTTCGTTGTCTCCCTTCCGGTGGCGGTAGCCTTCTGCTGCAGGTAACCGACGGTCTGTATCAGCACCGCTGCACTCACGGCCGCTACGAGCACCAACGCTATGAAGACTATCAATGTCTCAATGCCTATCGCTCCTTTCCTGCTCTTCCTCAGATCCCTCAACCTACCCACCTTCTCACCTCCCTTTCGCCAATAGTGGGTTTCCGAGTATTATATTTAAAAATTTCTTGCACAGAACGGATTAATTGTTGATGTAGAAAGTTTTGCTTGAACATATGTAGGTGCTTGCGCGGATCTTCGGTAAAATTTGAGGAAAAGATAAAAATTACAAAGTCAGAATAGACCGCTCCTTAGCTCCTTCAACTTCTCCTCGAGCGGATCGATTGCATCCTTACCGTATTCGCCTATTATCTCGACTATGGCACTTCCCACAACGACACCGTCCGCCCCCGCGCTTATGAGATCCCTAACGTGCTCCGCCTTCGAAACTCCGAAACCGACGGCGAGAGGTTTCGTGCACACCCTCTTCGCCCTTCTCAGCAAATCGAAGGCGAGATCGGAGAGCTTATCCCTCGCACCGGTCGTTCCGTATAGAGAGATCAGGTAAACGAATGCGGAGCTCGCCTCGTCTATCGCCCTAAGCCTCTCCTCCGGCGTGTTCGGCGCGGCCAAGAACACGGTTCCCATGTCGTATTTCTCGCAAACACTCAGATAATGCCCCGCCTCCTCCAGAGGAAGATCTACGACTATCATCGCGTTCACTCCGCTCTCCTTCGCCTCCCCGACGAACCTCTCAACCCCCCTGCGGTAAACGGGATTGTAATACGTCATCAAAACTATCGGAGTGTCGGAATGCTCTCTGAACTCCCTGACAACGTTAAACACGTCCTTGACCTTAGTTCCCGATTTCAGGGCTCGAACGTTCGCCTTTTGAATCGCCTTTCCGTCTGCCATCGGGTCGCTGAATGGGACGCCGAGCTCTATAACGTCGGAATACCTGTCGAGCGTGAGCAGGAATTCGAGCGTAGCCCTAACGTCGGGATCGCCCGCGGTTATGAAGGTTATCAGAGCGGGCCTGCGGAACATGACATCGCCTCCATAACTATTCCCAAATCCTTATCTCCCCTTCCCGAAAGGTTCACGACTATTATTTCATCCCTCCCCATTTCCTTAGCCAGTTCCATTGCGTAGGCCAAGGCGTGGGCGGATTCCAACGCGGGAAGTATGCCTTCCGTTCTCGAAAGCTCTAAGAACGCCTTCAATGCTTGCTCGTCCGTAACCGCAACGTACTCCGCCCTCCCCGTCTCCTTCAACCACGCGTGCTCCGGACCAACTCCCGGGTAGTCCAAGCCGGGAGCGATGCTGTGCGTCGTCGCTATCTGCCCGTCCTCGTCCTGCAGGAAGTACGAAAGCATCCCATGCAGAACACCCTTCTCTCCAGCGCAAAGCGACGCTGAGTGTTTTCCCGTGCCGAGTCCCTTTCCAGCAGCCTCAACGCCTATCAGCTTGACCGATCTGTCCTCTATGAACGGATGGAATATTCCTATGGCGTTGCTTCCACCTCCGACGCAGGCGACGATGCAGTCGGGCAACGTCCCCTCAATTTCGAGTATCTGCCTCTTCGTCTCCCTCCCTATGACCGACTGGAAGTCCCTGACCATAACTGGATAGGGATGCGGGCCTACGACCGACCCTATGAGGTAGTGGGTGTATTCGAACGTGGCAACCCAATCCCTCAACGCCTCGTTTATCGCATCCTTAAGCGTCTTGCTCCCGCTGTGCACGGGGATGACGTTAGCTCCGAGTACCTCCATCCTGAACACGTTCATCTTCTGCCTTTCTACATCCTCAGCACCCATGTAAACGTCCACCTTCAATCCCAGCAGGGCTCCGGCTATGGCAGTAGCTACTCCGTGCTGTCCCGCTCCCGTTTCAGCTATGAGCCTCGTCTTACCCATCCTTTTTGCGAGCAAAGCTTGGCCGATCGTGTTGTTTATCTTGTGGGCTCCGCTGTGCAGGAGATCCTCACGCTTGAGATAGATCTTAGCCCCTCCCAGCTTTTCCGTCAGGTTCTTCGCGAAGTAGAGTGGCGTCGGTCTTCCGGCGTAGTTTCGTAGGTAGTAGTCGAGCTCCCTCTTAAAATCCTCGTCGTTTTTCAACTTCTCGTAAGCCTTCTCAAGTTCCTTCAACGGCGGAATCAGCACCTCCGGAACGAACTGCCCACCAAACTCCCCGAACTTCATGAAATCACCTTCTAAATTCCTAAACACAACTCCTAACCCTCTCTACGAACTTCCTCACGAGCTCCTCATCCTTCCTCCCATTCCTCTCAACACCGCTCGAAACGTCAACTCCAAAGGGTTTAACGAAGTTAACGACCTCACAAACGTTTTCGGGATTTAACCCTCCCGCTATAACGACATCAAACTTCCTCGCAACTATCCTGCTCACCCTGTGGTCGTGAGTGAGACCACTTCCCTTCCCCGTATCGAGCAGTATTCTGTCCACCTCGTAACCTTCTATACTCTCTATCAGCCTCTCCGCATCCTCTTCGGGCTCATCGCTCCTCCTCGGAACCCTGAAGGCTTTCATCACGAAAACGTCGAACTCCGACTTTATCCTCTCAACAACACCCGGCTCTATCGAATCCGTGTGGATCTGGATGAATTCGGCATCAGTACTCTCTACGATCCTCCTCCATCCCTCGAAATCGTCCAGCGTCGAAACTACGAAGACCGGAATGTTCGCTTTCTCCACGATTTCTCTCGCCAAATCGAGGTCTATCCTCCTTTTGGATTCACATTCGACCACGACTCCAGTCGCATCAGAGTATCTCTCAACCATCCTGAGGTCTTCCACGTTCCTTACACCGCACACTTTGACGAACATCCTCATCTCCTGCCCCTGCAAATGTCCACGAAGTTCCTTATGATCTTCAACCCCTCCCCCGCGTGAAATTCCGTCAGAACGCTTTCGGGATGGAACTGAACCCCCTCTATCGGTCTTCTCTTGTGCCTTATGCCCATTATCACCCCGTCGCTCAGGGAAACCGCGGAAACCTCGAACCCCTTCGGCACCTCCAATACCGCGAGGGAATGATACCGCCCCGCCTCCAGAGGGTTCTTGACTCCCTCGAATATCGTCTTCCCGTCATGCTTTACGAGGCTCGATTTGCCGTGCAAAGGCCTTACCCTCCCGACCTTCCCGCCGAAAACGTGCGCTATTATCTGATGCCCCAAGCAGACGCCCAATATCGGCACGTCCATCTCCAAAACTATCTCCGGGCTGTTTCCCACGTCCCTCCTGCTTTCCGGTGAGCCGGGGCCGGGGGAGATTATTATACCGTCGGGATCGATCCTCCTAACTTCGGAGAGGGACACTGTGTTCGGCACGACCACTACCTCGTCGAACATCGAAGCGTATTCGGCCAAATTCCATACGAAGGAATCCCTGTTGTCGACGAGCAGAATCATTCCACCACCTCCAGAGCCTTGAGCACCGCCCTCATCTTCCTTTCGGTCTCCATAAACTCCTTCTCCGGCTTTGAATCCGCCACAATGCCCGCTCCAGCCCTCACCCTACAGACGTCGTCTATCTCCACCATCCTTATCGCTATGGCCATGTCCGCCCATCCGTTCTTGGAGAAGTAACCCACGCAACCTCCGTAAACTCTCCTCCTCGACTTCTCGAGCTCGTCTATTATCTCCATCGCCCTGATCTTCGGCGCCCCCGTCAACGTTCCCGCCGGGAATGATGCTTCCATAGCATCGAACGCCGTTTTGTCGTCCTCAAGCTCCCCGACGACTTCGCTCTCTATGTGCTGAACGTGGCTGTACTTGATCACCTCCATGAACATCGTCACCCTCACGCTCCCAGCCTTGCTAACCCTCCTGACGTCGTTCCTCGCAAGATCCACCAACATCACGTGCTCCGCTCTCTCCTTCTCATCCGAAAGTAAGACCTCCGCTATCCTTCGATCCTCCTCCTCATCCCTCCCCCTCGGAGCGGTTCCGGCGATAGGATTGATCTTAACGATCCTCCCCTCCACGGACGCCATCGTTTCCGGAGATGCACCTACGACGTCCTTTCCGAACTCCAAGCAGAACATGTACGGGCTCGGATTTATTTCCCTAAGGTTCCTGTAAATCTGAAACGGAGAAAAGTCCGTATCTATCCTGTATTCCCTCGAAAGAACTATCTGAAAAGCGTCTCCTGCGAATATGTATTCCTTAGCCTTGAGAACCATCTCTTCAAACTCCTCCCTATCCGCGTCGCACCCCAATACGTCCGATCCTCCCTCCTCGTAATCGAACTCGAACCTCTTCGCCTTCTCAACCAACCTCTCCGCGTTCAGGTCGTTCGAACTGAGGAAGTAGAATCTGTTGGATATGTGGTCGTAAACGAAAACCTCGTCGTAATAACAGAAAACCGACGGCTCCTCTACGCTACCCTCTATGAAGTTGTGAACGGCATCGTAGGCGACGTAACCTACGAGACCTCCGACGAACCTCTCCCCCTCCTCCTCGAATTCCAAGACGTTTTTAAGGGCTTTGAAAGGGTTGGTCTCGTCTCCAACTTTCTTTCCGTCCACCCTTGTCCCTCTCCCGTCCACCTCCACGACGAACTTGGGGTTCGCGGAGATGTAGGTGTACCTCGCCTTCCTCTCGTGCTTTCCGGCGGATTCGAGGATGAAAGGAAAATCGCATTCCTCCCTTATCACTCCGTAAAGCTTGAGGGGATCCACGTAATCCAACTTAACGGCTCGCATTTACGATCTCCTCCAACTTCCTTAAAGCTTCCCCGTTCAAAACCTCCTTAACGAGCTCAACGCATTCGTCGAGCTCCCCTACTCCAGCGGAATACAGAGCCAAGCTCGCGTTGGCTATTACGAAGTTCCTGTCCTCCTCCCTTCCATCACCTGAAAAAACGGCCCTTATTCTCTCCGCACTCTCCTCCGGACTCTCGCAGGGAACGACTTTGACCGGCTTTAGGCCGAGGTCTTCGGGCTCGATCTCGTACCTCTCTACCTCATCCCCCTCCACCTCGACCACGATCGTCTCCTTGGCCGGATTTACCTCATCCAAGCCGCTTCCGTGAATAACCAAAGCCCTCTCCACTCCCAAGAAGCTCAGAGCCTCCGCGACCTTCTCCACCAAATCCGGAGAACTCACCCCGACGATCTGATACTTCGGATTAGCCGGATTCGCGAGGGGGCCGAGAACGTTGAAGATCGTCTTGACCTTGAGCTCCCTCCTAACGGGCATTATCCTCTTCAGCGTCGGATGATAGAGTGGGGCGAAGATGAACGCGAAGTTCGTTTTCTCGATCATCGATTTTACCTCCTCAGGCCCGAGCTCTATCCTCATTCCGAAGGACTGAAGAACGTTCGCCGAACCGCTCTTCGAGGTTATTGAGACGTTTCCGTGCTTGGCAACCCTCCTGAAGCACGAGAGGACTATCGCACTCGCGGTGCTGACGTTGATCGTAGAAGCCCCGTCGCCACCGGTTCCGCACGTGTCGCAAACCTCTCCGAGCTCCAGCCTTACGGCGTTGTCTCTCATGGCCTTGGCGAATCCGGCGAGCTCTTCCGCGGTGTAACCCTTCATCTGAAGGGCGACGAGGTAACCGGCTATTCTGACGTCGGACTCCTTAAGAAGGACGTTGTAGAGCTCGTAAGCTTCTTCAAAACTTAGATTCTTACCCTCCATAATATCCTTCAGCATGATCCCGCCTCCACGAACTCCCTAACGATCTTCTCGGGATCGTCGGCCTTCATAAAGGCGGTTCCAACCAAAACCGCATCCGCATAACGTAAGGCTATTTTCAAATCTTCAACGGAAGAAATCCCGCTCTCGCTAACCTTGACGAATTTGTTTGGGATAAGGGGTGCGAGCTTTGCCGTAACGGAAACGTTTCCGTCGTCTTTTTCGAGCCTTCCTATGTCCCTGTTGTTTATACCGACCATCGTCGAATTCGTTTCGACCGCCAAGAGGAGCTCTTCGTAGTCGTGAACCTCAACGAGAGTGTCGAGTCCATGCTCCAACGCGAAATCGACGAACTCCGCGGTCTTGTCCCTCAGGATCCTCGTTATTATCAAAACTGCGGAAGCCTCCGCCTCCGCGGTTCTCTCTATCTCCTCCTTGGTAGTTATGAAGTCCTTTCTCAGAACGGGAAGGTCGGTTTCCCTACAGATACGCCTGAAGAGTTCGAAATCCCCCTTGAAGAACTTGGGCTCGGTTATGTAGGAAATTCCTACCGCTCCAGCCCTTTCGTAAGCCCTAAGAATCTCGATTGGATCCCTCCCCCTGAGCAGATCCCCGTATTTGGGAGAGTGAACCTTTATCTCCGCTATCACCGCGTTCCTATCGCACTCCCTTATGGCCTTACTGAGCCCAAAGTCCACCACCCGTCCTCACCATGGTGCACGATACCGTATATTGTATTTAAGCATTTCTCTTAAGAACGATTCC
>CAZQJR010000004.1:0-15620 GCA_964592825.1 uncultured archaeon
CATGATAAGGTTCGACGAGAGGGGGCTCGTTCCGGTCGTCGTGCAGGATGTAAGGACGAAGGAGGTTTTAATGCTCGCCTACGCGAACGAGGAGGCTTTGAGAAAGACCTTCGAAACCGGATACGCGCACTATTGGAGTAGGAGCAGAAATAAGCTTTGGATGAAGGGCGAGACGTCGGGAAACGTTCAGAAGGTCGTTGAGGTTAGAATAGATTGCGATAACGACGCAGTTCTATATTTGGTGGAGCAAAAAGGTGTCGCATGTCATACGGGAAACTATACGTGTTTTTACAGGAAGTTGAGTGAGGAGGATTTAAAGTAAAATATTTCGAGTTTTTATGATATTTATTTCAGTATAATATATCGATAACTTTATTAACTCTACTTCAAATATTCGACTCGACCATTAAGCTTATATTCCTTTGATAATTATTACAATTATGAGCGCAACCTACTACTACGACCCGTTTTCGTTCTTGGGGTCGATGATCTGGTGGATTCTGCTGTTCTGGCTTATCGTCGGCCCTCAGCTGCAGTACCGTCGTCTAATGCTGATGAGACAGTCGCTAATGAAAAAGATGGGGGAGAAGAGGGGAACTAACGTCATAGCTATGATACACAGACAGGAGAGCATAGGACTGTTCGGTATCCCGTTCTACAGGTTCATAAGCATAGAGGATTCCGAGCAAATACTTAGGGCTATAAGGAGGACGCCCAAGGACAAGCCCATAGACCTAATACTGCACACGCCCGGCGGACTCGTTTTGGCCGCGACGCAGATAGCGAAGGCTATAAAGGATCACCCCGCCAAGACCACCGTCATTGTGCCCCACTACGCCATGAGCGGTGGAACGCTCATAGCTTTGGCTGCCGACGAAATAATAATGGATCCCCACGCGGTTTTGGGGCCGGTGGATCCTCAGCTGATGAACCTGCCGGCGCCGTCGATAATAAACGCCGTTAAGAAGAAGGATCCGAACGAGGTGGACGACCAAACGCTAATAATGGCGGACATAGCAGAAAAGGCGATAAAGCAGGTTAGGGAGTTCGTGTACGAGTTGCTGAAGGACAAGATGGGAGAGGAGAAGGCCAAGGAGGTGGCGAGGATCCTGACGGAGGGAAGGTGGACGCACGACTATCCGATAACCGTAGAGGTGGCGAAACGGTTGGGCTTGAACGTGTCCACGGACGTTCCCGAGGAAGTTTACGAACTCATGGAGCTCTATCCGCAGCCCATGTTGCAGAGGCAGGGCGTGGAGTTCGTACCCACGCCGAGGAAGCAGGCTCAGAAGATCGAGTTCCCCTAATTTTTATACTTTATCGCCCTCCTGAGTTCCTCCAACGTCGGCACTCCGACTATCACGTACTCGTCGTTTATTATTATGGCGGGAACGTATCTTATTCCGAACTTCAGTGCAGTTTTGTAACCCTCCTCCGTGTTCACAGGGAGTTCTATGGCTATTACGTCCTTTTCCTCCTTAACGAGCCTTTCCACGACCTCCTTCGCCTTCGGGCACATGGGGCACGTCGGTGAAGTCAGGAGCTTTATCACGACCATGATCCGAGCACCGACCCGGAAGCCTTAAATCTTTTGCCAGAGCCTTTTGAGCATGATCGCGTCCTCCTCCAGATTCGGACTTTCCACTATGATCGTTCCCTTGGCTTTGAAGTCCTTTAGAGCTTTGAGCAAATCTTCGAACTTGAAATCCGATTCCTTCAGGTTTAAATGCCTCTTTTCCCCCTTCAGTCCGTATTCGATCCCGCTCACGTGCACGTGAAGATCCTTCAACGCCTCCCTACCCAGCACCCTCTCCACGGTTTCGAGAATCGACGAAAACTCTTCGTAACTGTTCATAGCCCCTCTCATCCTCGCGTGGATGTGGCTGAAGTCTATGCAAGGTTTTAAGCCGAGATCTTGGCACAGCTCAAGGGTCTCCTCCAACTCTCCAAACTGCGTGGGCTTGCCGGTAGTTTCCGGTCTCAACTCCACTTTCGTTCCCTCTATCTCCTCCAAAACCCTCTTGAGGTTGTCCCTTATCCTCCTGAACGCCGACTCCTTCGAAGCCTTGAGGTAGTATCCGGGGTGGAAAACCACGTTTCTCGCGAATATCCCACCTATCTTCGCCGTCTCCACGAGCCTCCTTATGCTGTCCTCGACCTTCCTCTCCTCCTCGGCGTTCAGGTTTATGTAGTACGGAGCGTGAACGGAAAGCTCAACGTTCAAAGACCTCGCGAGATCCCTGACCTTCTCGGCCATCTCCCTCCTCATCTTAACCCCTCTGACGAACTGAACCTCCATCGCATCGAGCCCGAGATCCCTTATCGTCCTTATCCCACCCAACGTGGAGCGATCCTTCGAACTGTTTGGAACACCTGCCGTTCCGAACTTCATGTTGTATGCTTGGCTTTAGCTTCACAAAACGCTTTCTCAAAAAGCTTTTATTTTATTCCGATCGCGAGGCTCTGTGAAAAGACTCTACGCGGACTTGGGACTTTTGCTCGTCGCCTTAATATGGGGAATCACCTTCCCAGTCGTTAAGGTTGCCGTGGAGAGCGTATCTCCCTTTACATTCAACGCAGTACGTTTCTTCATAGCTTGCATCCTGTTTTTGCCGTTCGTTCGCTTGGAGGGGTTCGGAGAGGGGTTCAAGATAGGGGTGGCGACGTTCTTGGGTTACTCCTTTCAAACCGTAGGTTTGCAGTACACGACCGCAACCAACGCCGGATTCATAACGTCCCTCTACGTAGTTTTGGCTCCGATCATAGCGTTCGTTCTATACGGGGTTAGGATGAGGGGGGTGGATGTGCTCAGCACGTTCTTAGCACTGACTGGACTGTTCCTCCTCACCAGATACGAGGGGTTCAACATCGGAGACCTGCTGATGCTCGCATGCGCCTTCGCCTTCGTGTTGGAGATCGCCATGATATCCCACTATTCGAGGGAAACCGATCCAACGCAACTCGCGTTCTGGCAGATCTTCGCCGTCGCCGTCCTTTCCACGCCGTTCGCACTGATAACGGATAGATTCGTTTTGAACGAGGACGTCGTAGTTGCATTGATAATTACGGCTGTGCTCGCTACTTTCGTGGCCAAACTCATGCAGAACCACCTTCAGAGGTGGACTAAGCCTACGGACGCGTCGGTGATAATGTCCATGGAGGGTGTTTTCTCCCACGTATTCTCAGTTTTCATGCTCGGGGAAAGCCTAACTTTCCCCCAATACGTCGGGGCGGGATTGATAGTGACCGCGGTCGTTCTCATATCCGCATCTTTGAAAAGGTTAAATCACCTCCCGCCCTTCCGAAAGCCATGAGGGTAATCGAGATCCTGCGGGAGATCGATAGAGCCCTTCTGATAGGCATCGGTGGGGGTGGGGATGTGGTCAGCACCATAACGGTCGCTGACTTCTTCGAACTGTTCGACGTGGAGTGCGTTCACGGCGGGGTGGTTTGGGAGAGGGTGACGAGGGATCCGAAACCCGGTCCACGGGCTATAGATGAGATATCCAACTGCAGAAGGATAAACGATTGCTTGGGATGGGTGAACGGGAATAGTAGGATAAACGGGCTTAAGCCCATAGTGGCTCAGGTCTCGGAGTTCTTGGGGAGAGAAGTGGTGGCCGTCGACATAACCAAGGGGGAGAGGGGGGTTAGGGAAAGCCTCAGGGAGTTCGTCGAGGAGGAGGGGATAGATCTCGTTGTTGGTGTCGACGCGGGAGGGGATTCGCTGGCGAGGGGTAAGGAGGAGAACCTCTGTAGTCCTCTCGCGGACTCAATAATGCTTTCCGCTCTTGGAGATTTGGAATCGATCTTGGCAGTGACGGGATTCGGGAGCGACGGGGAACTCAGCAGGGAGGAGCTCGAAACTTATCTGAGCGAGATCGCCGGGAGAGGGGGAGTGTTGGGCGTTAGCATGATAATGAAGGATAGGGCGGAGGAGCTCTTCGAATTCGTCAAAAATGTGCACACGGAGGCGTCTCGGATTCCTATCATGGCCGGTATGGGTTTTAGGGGGAGGAGAAACGTTTGGGGTCGTTACGAAGTTGAGGTTTCCGTACTCAACGCCTTGACCTTCTACGTGGACGTCAAAACCCTTCTCGATTTCACCCCCCTTCCCAAGGCGGTTAAGGGTAGCGAGAGCGTGTTCGATGCAAACGAAAGGTTGCACGAGCTCGGACTAAAGACTGAACTCGATTTCGAGATGGAGTGGAGCGGGGGAGAGAGGGTTCCCTAAACTATTAAATCCACCCAGAGTAGTTTGGGCTATGGATCTCGAAAGGCTAAAGAGGTTTCAGGAGGAGCTCGCGAAAAAGGTTGTTCTGGAGGACAGGATTGGCCTGAAGGACTTGGAGTTCGTTCTCGGGGTGGATCAATCCTTCGTGGGGAGGAAGAGGGAGAAGGTAATCTCCGCGTGCGTAGCTTTGAACTTTCCCGAGCTCGAAGTGGTCGAAAAGAACGTGAGGGTTGAGGAAGTCGATTTCCCTTACATCCCCACGTTTCTCATGTTTAGGGAGGGCGATCCCGCCGTCAGAGCGGTTAAGCCCGTTCTCGACAGAATCGATCGTGATAAGGCGGTAGTGCTCGTAGATGGGAGCGGGATCGCGCATCCGAGAAGGTGCGGACTCGCCACCTACGTAGCTCTCAGGCTGAACGTTCCCACGGTTGGAATAACTAAGAGAAAACTTTACGGCGAGGTGGAGCTTCCTGAAAGGGAGATGGAGGCGAGACCTATTTACGATAGGGGAGAGGTGATAGGTTACGCCTTAAAGACTTGCAAGAACTGTAAACCAATCTTCGTCTCCCCCGGTAGCTACTTGACCCCCAAGACCGCTTTGGAGATAGTGATCGCTTGCGTTAAGGGACACAAGCTTCCCGAACCCGTGAGATTGGCGCACGAACTCGCGACGAAGTCAAAATCGCAAACGCTTTCCGCATTCTTCGATCTCTAATAGCGAAGCCTTCTTAAATTTCCACGGCCAAGTAGTTTCGTGGAGAGGGTCGAGGAGTATCTCGAGGCCATGCTCGACATACAGAGGGAGAAGGGGAGGGTAGTTAAGACGAGCGATCTCGCCAAAAAGCTTAACGTCAAGCCTTCGAGCGTTACGGAAATGTTGCTCAAGCTAAGCAAAAAGGGATACGTCGAATATCAGCCCTATTACGGGGCGGTGCTTACTGAGAAGGGTAGAGAAGTTGCGGAGAGGATAAAGAGGTATCATAGGATATTCGAGAAGTTCTTCAGGGACTTTTTGGGGATAGAGGAGGATGAAGCCCATAGGCTAAGTTGCGAGCTCGAACATCACGTCAACGATGACATCGTTAGGCGGGTATGCGAGATAATCGCGAGCGAATGCGACGTATGTGACAAATGCGATTTCGAAGCTTTAACGCTTAAAGAGGCTGAGGAGGGATTGTACGAAGTTTTGGCGTCTCCTCTGGCTCTAAAGAGCTTGGGAATAAGACCGAACGCGAGGATAAGGGTTGTAGGGAGGTGCGCAGTCGAGGTGGAGGGGGAGAGGGTGGGGCTTTCGGAATCCGTCGCCGAAAAGGTGGTAGTTAGAAGGATCGCAGAAGAATAGATTCGAGATCGCCCACTTCGGTTCTCCTCGGGCATAGGTCTATGAGTCTCTTGAGCTTGAACGCGTTTTCGGCAAGCTTTGGAACGTCGTCCTCGTCGATGCCCAAATCCCTCAGCCCGGTGGGGATGTCGAGCTTCTCCATTAGCTCCTTCAGACCACCTATCCTCCTTCTGACCTCCTCCACCCTATCCGGAATCACAGCTTCGACGTATTCGAGCACCGCATCTCCCACGATCGCAACGCATATCCCGTGCGGAATATCCTTCGCCCCTCCTATCGCGTGTCCCAAGGCGTGACCCAAATGCACCCCCGCGTTTCCGAACGCCACCCCGGCCATGTATGAGGCCAAGGCCATGTTTAGTCGGGACTCGAGATCCCCCCAACTGTACGCCTTGACTAAGTTCTCCGCTATCATCTCCATGGCCTTCAACGCGAGGGAATCCGTGAATGGGTTTGAGCCGGAGTATGGCGTGTCGTACGGATAAACTCTCGCCGGCTTTACGGTGTAAGCCTCCACGGCGTGCATCAATGCGTCCAATCCGGAAGACGCGACGACGTTTGGGGGAGGGGTTACGTTTAGGGGATCTATTATGGCGTAGTCGGGAAGGAGGCACTCCTGAACGATTCCCACCTTAACTTCCCCGACCCTCACCACAGCGGCGCATGTAGTCTCGCTTCCCGTTCCCGCGGTGGTCGGTATGGCGATCATGGGCTTTAAAGATCCTTCGACCGTCTTTCCCTTACCGAAGGGTTTTGGAAGGTAGTCCGTAGGATCGGTCGGGGGATGGGAGGAGTAGAGGTTCACGAGCTTCGCAACGTCCAAGGCGCTACCTCCTCCGAGGCCGATTATCAGATCGAATCCCCTCGCAACCCTCGCCCCTTCCAAAACGCACTCCAAATCGGGTTCTGGCTTCGCTCCGTCCCAAACCTCGTACTCCAACCCCTCGAGCGCTTCCTCTACCCTCTTACATACCTCGCTCCTTCCCACCCTCCTTCCCGTAACCACCAGAATCTTCTTGGGCTCGAACTTCCTCGCCACGACACCTACGTCCTTCGTAGCGTTGACTCCCACCTTCGCGGGCGTGAACTTCAGGGATATCATGATCTGTCGTATTCCCCAACAGTTTTATATACTATAGAGTCGATGATGCAAGTAGCCGGAGGGATTCCTATGGAGTCTTTGGTTAGAGAAGCTCTTGCGAGGGCGGAAAGGGAGAGAAGAATGCCCGTAGAGGATCTTGAGGAGGATATACTTCAGGCTTTGGAGGAGCTCAGAACGGTAATCAAGGTCATAGGTGTTGGCGGGAGCGGTTGTAACACGATAACGAGGATGTTCGAGGAGGGGATAGAGGGGGCGGAACTGATAGCTGTAAACACGGACGCGCAACATCTCTGCTACACGAAGGCTCACAAGAGGTTGCTGATAGGAAAGAGGAGAACGAGAGGGTTGGGAGCGGGGAGCCTGCCTCAGGTTGGAGAGGAAGCTGCGAGGGAGAGCGAGGAGGAGATAAAGAGGATAGTGGAAGGGGCGGACATGGTTTTCATAACGTGTGGGCTCGGCGGTGGAACGGGAACCGGAGCGGCACCCGTCATAGCGGAGGCAGCGCAGGAGGCCGGAGCTCTTACCATCGCAGTGGTAACGTTCCCCTTCTCCGCCGAAGGTGCGGTTAGGAGGGCGAACGCCGAGGCGGGATTGGAGAGGCTGAGGGAAACTGCCGACACGGTCATAGTCATTCCGAACGATAAGTTGCTTGAAGTCGTTCCCAACTATCCCCTCGAGGTGGCTTTCAAGGTCGCGGACGAGATACTGATGAGGGCGGTCAAGGGAATAACCGAGCTAATAACTAAACCCGCTCTCGTAAACTTGGACTTTGCGGACGTTAAGACCATAATGGAGAAGGGCGGAGTTGCTATGATCGGGCTCGGAGAGGCGAGCGGAGAGGACAAGGCGGCGGAATCTGTTAGGAAGGCTCTCAAGTCGCCCTTACTCGACGTCGATATAACCGGGGCAAAGGCGGCGCTCGTAAACGTCACGGGTGGCCCCGACATGACTATAGAGGAGGCCGAGAGCGTCGTGGAGGAGATATACAGCAAGATAGATCCGGAGGCGAGGATAATTTGGGGTGCGATGGTGGATCCCGAGCTCGAGAACACGATGAGAACTCTCGTCATAGTTACGGGTGTTAGATCTCCGCAGATATTGGGCAAGAAGACGCCCCATCTCTCCAAGAGGTTCGGAATAGACTTCGTGAGGTAAGGTTAATATATCGGATAGAGATGAGTTGGATCATGCGAATTCCAACCAAGGAGGAGCTTCAGGCCAAGCTTAAGGAGTACATAAACGTCCTCAAGATGGCGAGGAAGCCCGATAAGGAAGAGTTCCTCATGACGACCAAGATATCGGTTGCGGTGATGTTCATCGTCGGTCTCATAGGATTTATAATATACATACTGATGCAGATAGTTCCCGAGGTGTTAAAGAAATGAGCAAGTTCTTCGCGGTCAAGACCACCGCCAATCAGGAGAGGTTGGTTGCGAACTTGATGGAGTTGGCGGTCAGGAAGCACGACTTGGGAGTTTACTCCATACTCGCCCCGAAGGAGCTTAGGGGATACATAATAGTTGAGGCGGAGGACATGCAAAACGTTTTGAGGGCGATAAGGGGTCTTCCCCACGTTAAAGGTGTCGTTAAGGGTGAGATAGATTTTAGGGAGATAGAACACTTCCTAACGCCCAAGAGGGCGGTGGAGCAGATAAAGGAAGGTTATACCGTGGAGATAGTTTCTGGGCCGTTCAAGGGTGAGATGGCGATAGTTAAGAGGGTCGATACCGCCAAGAACGAGATTACGGTGGAACTGCTCGATGCGGTGGTTCCCATTCCAGTTACGGTTAAGGCGGATCACGTTAGGGTGATAGAGAAGAAGGAGGAGGGTTGATATGCCGGAGCAGGTTGTAGAGGTTCTCGTTACGGGTGGAAAAGCGACTCCCGGGCCTCCGTTAGGGCCAGCGATCGGGCCTTTGGGTCTGAACGTCAAGCAGGTCGTTGACGAGATAAACAGGAAGACGAAGGATTTCGAGGGATTGGCCGTTCCAGTGAAGATAATAGTAAAGGAGGACAGAAGTTTCGAGATCGAGGTGGGTGTTCCGCCGGTTTCTGCGCTCGTGAAGAGGGAGTTGGGAATCGAAAAGGGTGCCCACAAGCCCAAGCACGAGGTTGTAGGGAACCTCACTATGGATCAGGTGATAAAGATAGCCAAGATGAAGAGACAGCAGATGCTCTCCTACACGCTTAAGGCGGCGGTTAAGGAGGTCTTAGGCACCTGCGTTTCGATGGGCGTGACCGTTGAAGGCAAGCATCCCAAGGAGGTCATAAGGGAGATTGAGGAAGGTAAGATAGAGATTCCCGAGGAGGAGTGAATCAGCGTAAGCGTTATATTCAAGTAAGGTTCAAATCCTTACGAGTGGGGTCGTGGCGTAGCCAGGTAGCGCGGCGGGCTCCAGCGGTGTGATGAGCAATGGGTCTGCTGAGGGTGTGATGACCCGTTGGAGCTCTGACCGGAGAGACCCGCTGGTCGTGGGTTCAAATCCCACCGGCCCCACTCCCTTAAATTTAAATTCTTACGGTTAAATTCAGTTCGATGAGATTCCTCGTTGCGTTGCTGTTGCTCGTAGTCCCCGTCAGCGGGGCGATAATTCACGGAACCGTTTACTCTTGGGACAACCTGAAACCCCTGCCCAAAGCGGTGGTCACGATAAACACCACTCCCGAGCAGAGGGTGGTAACGGAAAACGGCACGTATTCCTTCGTAGTCCCTCCGGGCACGTACGTTATAAAGGCATACTACTACGATCACGGCGAACTCGAACTCTACGATGAGGAGGTAGTGAAGGTCAGGGGAAACGGTAGCTACGTTCTCGATCTGATCCTCTTTCCTAACCTGAACTACAACGAATCGATTCCGAACGTTCAGTTGAACTTGGAATCGGGGAATCAATTTCCACCCGTGTTCGTTTTTCTTCCCGCCGTTTTTCTCTTCGCAATCTTCTTACTGGTGAGAAGGCGTAAGGGGGTTGAGGAGGAGAAGGAGATTGAGGAAGAGCTTCCGGAGGATCTTAAGGAGGTAGTGGAAATAATAAGAAAGGAGGGCGGTAGGATAACCCAAAAAGAGCTCAGGAAGAGGCTTGGATATTCGGAGGCGAAGGTGAGCCTGATGATAGCGGACTTGGAGAGAAGGGGGATAGTTGAGAAGGTCAGGAAGGGCAGGGGGAACATCATATTCCTCAAAGAATGATGGGGCCGCCGAGATTTGAACTCGGGTCACCGGCTCCCAAAGCCGGGAGGATAACCAGGCTACCCTACGGCCCCCCGATCGATTTAGCTCCGGGGGCTTAAAAAAGCTATCGATAAATATTGTTAAGTTCAAAGCCCTTCGTCGATGAAGTACATTCAAGATCCGATCCACGGCCAGTTAAGGCTTGAAGACTGGCAAATAGCCATAATAGATACGCCCGAGTTTCAGAGGCTTAGGAGGATAAGCCAGATAGGTTTTGCAAACCTCGTTTATCCCGGTGCCAACCATACGAGGTTCGAACACTCTTTGGGAACGATGCACATAGCGGACATCTTGACGAAGAGGATGGATGTCGACGATTCGGAACGGAGGGAAATAATCGCCTCCGCCCTGCTTCACGACATAGGCCACGCGCCCTTTTCTCACTGCGGTGAGAGCATATTAAGCAAGTATCTTAGGATCGTTCACGAGGATATTGGCAGGATTCTGAAGTCCGGAACGCTCGGTGACGTTTTGAAGGAGCTCGGATTTAGAGTAGGCAGAATAGTTTCGCTCGTTAAGGGGGAATCGGAATGTAACGTAGTCAGCGGGGATATAGATGCGGACAGAATGGACTACCTCGTCAGGGATTCCTACTACACAGGGGTTGCATACGGTGTATTCGACATATCCCGTCTAATAAACAAGATAAGCTTCGAGGGTAGGAGGATGATCATAGAGTACGGGGGGTTGAAGGCCGCCGAATCGCTGCTCGTTTCGAGATACATGATGTATCCCACCGTTTACTTTCACCACGTCTGTAGGATAGCGAGGAAGATGTTCGAGAGGGCGGTGGAGTTCTGCGTGGAGGACGGGGGGCTCGATCCAAAGGATATGTTGAGAATGGACGACTACGACATCGTGACGTTCCTAAGATCCTACGGGGGATATCCGTCCGAAATGATGGGGAGGATAGATTCGAGAAGGCTTTTCAAGAGAGCGCTTTACGTTGGTTTGGACAGGGTGAATTACTCCGAGGTGCAGAGGATGAACGTGGAGAGGATAGAGGAGGAGATAGCTGAGACTGCAGGCGTGAGCGTGGAGGTTGTGATAGTCGACGTCCCGCCGCTCGAGGAGGCGAAGGAGTTCAAGGCGCTCGTGAGGGTTGAAGACGAAATAAAAAGGCTGGACGAGGTTTCGTCTCTCGTCAGAGCTCTGAAGGAGGCGGAGAGAGAAGTGTGGAGGTTGGGAGTGTATACGGAGAAGGAGCACGTTGAGAAGGTTAGGAGAGCTGCGTCGAGGATTTTGAACATCGACGGAACCGTTAGGCAAAGGAGGTTGGACGAACTGTTTTAATCGAACGTGATAAATAGCAAAGTTTAAAAATATTTTATTACGACAAACCCTTATGAGTTTGCTAAACACCGTCTTCAGCATATTTACGAGAGATCTCGTCAACATACCGATTCTTCAACCGATAATAGCGAAACTCCTTCAAATTCCGGTGATAAAATACGTAGTCGCCTTGATTCTATGGAAGCCCGGCTTCGCGATACTGATCTTCCCCGGGTTGGTCGGATTGATGCTATCCCTTCTGATCATTATATGGTTCGAGAGGAAGCTAACGGCCAAGGTTCAGTGGAGGTACGGGCCGCTTGAGGTTTCGAGACCGGTTGGAGGTATAATCCAGCCCCTCGCGGACGGTATGAGGTACTTCTTTCAGGAGGTCATAATTCACAGAGACGCCCACAAGGCGTACTTCATCCAGTTCCCCATTCTGTCCTTCATCCCCGCTCTGTTGCCCATACTCGTGATTCCGGCCGGTGCCATCGTTGCCATCAGAACGCCCTACGCTATTCCGTTTGTTGTTGCGGTCATAGCCTTGATACCCGTCATAATCTTGGGCATCGGTTGGGCTACGAACAGCAGGTTCGCTTACATCGGAACGGTCAGAGAGGCGTTCATGTACTTCGCGTACGAGATCCCGTTCATAATCGCCGTTCTCGCGATGGTCATCATGTACGGATCGACTGACTTCTACACGATAGTTCAGAAGCAGACCGTTCCCGGAGCGATTCTGAACCCGTTGGCTTGCTTGGTGTTCTTCATTGCTGTGGCCATGGCTACGTCGAGGTTCCCGTTCGAGATTCCCGAGGCGGATCAGGAGATCGCATTCGGGCCTTTCGTCGAGTACAGCGGTATAATGTTCGGTATAGTGATGACGTTGGCGTACGAGAAGCTGTATCTGCTGTGTCTGCTGTTCTCACTGCTGTTCTTAGGTGGCTGGAACGGGCCGATGGTTCCCGCTTTGGGAGATGTAATGCCCGTGATCTACCTCTTCGTTAAAACGATAGTTCTGATGATGATCTTCGTGTTCTTCAGATCTGTCTATCCGAGAATAAGGCTCGATCAGGCTTTGAAGTTCAGCTGGAGCCACCTGCTGTCCGTGGCCATAGCCTCTCTTGCTTTGGGTATCGTTCTCAGGGGGGTGTTGTTCTAATGCCGTTTAAGGTTGAAAAGCCCGGAACGGGCATATGGGATCAGATAAAGGGTCATCTTTCGGCCATAAAGACCGGAGTCGAGGAGATATTCGCTCCCAACAGGATGACGATCGAATATCCGAGGGAGAGGAGGAGATATCCGGAAAGGTTTAGGGGAATGATAAGGTTCGATCCGACGAAGTGCATCAGCTGTTTCCAGTGCGCCTTCGTATGTCCGGCAAATGCGATCCAATTCAAGCTCGCCCCGAACGGAAAATACTATCCGTGCGTCGATTACGCCAAATGCATATTCTGCCACTTCTGCGTCGAAACTTGCACGAAGGGGGCGATGCAGTCTTCTAAGTTCCACGACGTAGCGTACAAGAGCTTAGATGAGATGTTCACCCCGACGGAGAAGCTGATCGAGGATCCGGACATAAAGCCCGGAGATGTCGAAGCTGTTGTGGAGTTCGTGGAGAAAGATGGTAAGATCGAGATAAGCAGGGAACACACCCTCTACCTCGAGGTGATACCGGAGGAGGGCAAAATAGAGCTCGTTAAGAAGAGAGTCGAAGAATGATTATTTCCGGAAAAATTTTTTATAAAAATAAAATTTTTGAAGGTTGTATCGTGGTCGAAGACGGCGTCATCGTTGACGTTCGTAAGAGCGTCGACGGAGCAGTGAACTTTCCGAGAGGGTTGATACTTCCCGCGGGGATAGACGTCCACGTCCACTTCAGGGATTTTGAGGAAAGCTACAAGGAAACAATCGAATCCGGCACCCTCTCTGCCCTTTATGGCGGAATCTGCTTGGTCGTGGATCAGCCGAACACCAAACCGCCCGTAGTTGACGATAAGACCTACGTTGAGAGGATCGAGAAGGCTGAGAAAACGACCTTCATCGATTACTCCCTGAACTTAGGCCTAACTGAAGAGAACGCCCGCAAGATATCCGAAATCCTGAGCAGAATAGAGGCGAGGGTTCCGGCTATTGGTGAGGTGTTCCTACAGCACGGAACGATGCAGGTGAGCTACGAAACGCTGAAGGCGGTTCGAAACGAGATCGACAAGCTCATTACCGTCCACGCGGAAGATGCAAGCTTGATTCCCGAAGAGGCTGTGAGGCCTAAGGAGGCAGAGATAGTGGCGGTTAGGAGGTGCATAGAGCTTGGGAACTTCTACTTCTGTCACATCTCAACTCCCGAAGCCCTCGAAACGATACATCGCTCGAACTCGTTTGCGGAGGTTACACCACACCATCTTCTGCTTTCCGCCGGCAAGGTCGAGTTCGAAAGGGTGAATCCGCCGCTAAGGTCTGAGAACGACAGGATCGAACTTTTGAAGAACTTTGGCAAAGCGGACGTCGTAGCCTCGGATCATGCACCGCACACGATCGAAGATAAGAGGGAGGGAGCTCCGGGGTTTCCGGGGGTTGAGACCATTTATCCTCTCATGCTCAACTTGGTCAGGAAGGGTGTAATTTCTCTTACCGATCTCGTCGAGAGGATCGTCGTTAATCCCGCGAAGATATTCGGATTTAAGGGCTATTCCGGCATCGAAATCGGAAACTACGCTAACTTGGCGATATTCGATCTATCGGACGTTAGAAGGATTAGGGCTGAGGATCTGCACTCTAAAGCCGGATGGACGCCCTACGAGGGATTCGAGGCTATATTTCCGAAGACCGTTTACGTTAGAGGTGTTAAGGTTCTCGACGATGGCGAGATCCTCGTGGAGAGGGGTTTTGGAAGGGTGTTAGGTGTGGAGAACGAAGACGAGGAAGACGTAGGCGACGAAGAATAACAATCCCATGAAGAGGACATGGATGGGAACTTCCTCCTTCGATATGTATTTCAGGAGCACCAGCGACACCGCGGTCGTTGCGACGACGCTCATGAAGGCGTGATCGTCGAGCTTCCAAGAGGTCGTCAGCAGACCGACGCCGGGGTAGAAGGTGGAGTATAGGATCTTCTCCCCCACGAGAGATCCCAAGCTCATCGTGTCCTTTCCCCTGTACCCCCATATTATCGCGCTCGCGGTTTCCGGGATTGCGGTGGCCATGGGAACTATTACGAGAGCCAATCCTAACTCGCTTATACCTATTTCCAAAGCGATCCTCTTTACCGCCTCTACGAGCCATTCCGATCCCAAGTACAGCAATACAACAGCACAAACGATTTGGATCGCTACGCCGAACTTTGGACTGTTGGGGCACACGTAGAGATCGTTGGGCTCCTCCATCGCTTCCCCCTCCCTTTTAACCATAATGGCGACGTAAATCACGTAGGAAACGAGAAAGAAAAGGCCGAAGATCTCGTGATGACCCAAGAAGGCGGGGACTAAGGTTAGGGGGAATAGGAAGGTGACGAAGGCGAAAGGGACGGCGAGAGATCTGTCCACCTTGAGACTTAGATTTCCCCTCTTCCCCGCCCTGTATCCAAGCAGAACCGCCAATCCAACGAGCCCGTAGGAAAGGCTCGAAGCCATGAAGGGCTGACCGAATATGGTTCCCACGCCAACGCCTTCGGCCTTGGCCACGAAAACGGCTACGAGAAACACTATCATTTCGGGGAGGGAGGTGAAGAGCGGGGAAAGTATCGCTCCCACGAAGGATGTGCCGAGTTCGAGCATGAATCCGGCGTACTCTATGGCGTTTACGAAGAGCATAGAAGCCAAGAACACGATCGCCATCCCGACGATGAGCTCGAGTAACTCCAGCATGGTGACGGTAAGGTTGATAGGGTTTAGAGATTTAGCGGTAGTATGATAGTTCAGGTGGAGGTTTCGACGAGGTGTCAGCTTGAATGCACGATATGTCCGAAGAGGGTTTTTCGCGACGAGTGGGTTAAGGCGGACATGGACTTTGATACATTCAGGAGAATTCCCTTCGAGAGGTTCGATTACGTTCACCTTCAGGGATGGGGCGAACCCCTCCTGAATCCCCTCATCGAGGACATGGTCGAGTTCGTCAGGGGGAGGGGATGTAAGGTTGGATTGACTACGAACGGCATACTGCTCAAGGAGTTCGATCTAAGGCTCGACAGGGTGGTGGTTTCCTTGGCGAGCCCCTTCGAGGAGAAGAACAGGAAGCTGAGGGGAGGGAGATTGGAGGACATCGTTGAGGGAATAGAGAAGTACGGGGCGAGCGTGGCCGTAGTTATGATGAGGAGCAACGTGGAGGATCTTCCGGCCATGGTCGAGTTCTGCGGGAGACATGGCGTAAGGGAGCTCATACTCAACAACCTCGATTACGTTCCGTCGAAGGAGCTCGAAGGGGAGGCTGTTTTCCTAAC
>CAZQJR010000005.1:0-14097 GCA_964592825.1 uncultured archaeon
CGCCGGGGGTGGGATTCGAACCCACGCGGGCACACGCCCAACGGCTTAGCAGGCCGTCGCCTTACCACTCGGCAACCCCGGCTCAATAGAGTGATATTCGCCATGATTTTTAAACGTTTTGCAAGCTACTTAAAAATTTAAATTTATATTTAAATGATAAATTTCCCGAAATCTTTAAATATTTGCTATGCTAACCAAATGTTAAGGAAATTTTGTAAAAAAATAAAGGAGGTGATGGGCGATGATCTTCGACCCGTTCGAGGAGATTAGGAGGATGCACGAGAGGCTGAACAAGATATTCGAGGAGTTCGAGAGGATCGGGCCTCGAACCATAGCGGTGGAAACCTTCCCGATCGATGTAATAGACGAGGGAGACAACATAAAGGTGATCGCCGACCTACCGGGATTCAACAAGGAGGACATCGAGGTTTGGATCGAGGACGGCGATCTCGTAATAAAAGCGGTTAGAAAGGAGGAGAAGGAGGAGAAGGCCGAGAACTACCTGAGGAGAGAGAGGAGGTTCGGTGAGGTTTACAGGAAGATAACCCTACCGGTGGAGGTGGACGTGAACAAGATAAAGGCCACGTACAACAACGGAGTTCTCGAAATCGTTATCCCCAAGTCCGAGAAGGCGAAGAAGAAGATCATAAAGGTCGAGTAAGGACATGAAAGTCAAATTTTTTTATTTAACCCTGCTGATCCCTATCTTACTTTCCATCGCCCCCTCTTCCGCTCTCACGGTTAAGGGGCACGTTCGCATCGTTCACGACGTGAGCGTATTCTTGGGCTACAAGAGCGGTTTTACGAGGTATCACCTGACGAACGAAAACTACACGGTCTACTTTTCAAACGGGAAAATCTACGAGGTCAAGCCGGATCCTAACGGTAACTTCACAATAGAACTGCCTAAGGGCACGTACAAAATCTGGGTAGAGATAACTCTGAGAAACAGGAGCACATCCAACGTCGCGGACGTACCACACCTCTACCTCTACCCAACGAAAAGAAGACCCGTAATCGTAAACCTAACGAACGACACCTACTTAGCTATAGAGCCCAGAGAGGTGAGGTGGTATCCGCCGGAACCAATAAATGTGAGGTTGCAAATCGTTGGGCACGTTTACAATCCCGAGCACAGAAATCTGACTATAAAGCTCTACAAGCCGATATACTCCTTGAAAACGACTACCAACGGTGAGGAATTTGAATTCAAGAATGTCCTTCCTGCGAGGAACTACACGATCGAAGTTATCCCCGGCAGGGTCGAACTCGGCAACGGAACTACGATCGTATACGAGAAAGCTTACGTCAAATTTAAACCATACACAACTCCGAAGCACGAGGTAGTGAACGTAACCGTCGACATCCCATTTAGGATCGAAGGTATAACCCCAACTATACCAAGCAAAACCGTTCCGGGCTTCGAAACTGTTTTAACGCTACTCGCAACGATGCTCATTCTTCGTAGAACCAGTTTAAGATGAACTCCGCGATCTCCCCGATCATATCGGGTCTGAACGTTCGAAAACCTTCAACGTCCTCGTCACAGACCACTGCCAAAACCCTACCGCATTTAAATCTCTCAATCTCATCAGGCTTTCTGAGCACGACGATTCTATCCTTACAAGCGCCGTTGAAACCCTCCGTGATAACGAGATCGTAGAAGTAGAATATCGAACAGATCCTATCGAGATCATCCCCCAACCTCGATACGAACGCGAGCTTGTCCTTCGAAGCTATCGCAACGTCAACGCCGGCGTTAAATATCCTCCAAGAGTCCTTCCCCTCCCTGTCTATCTCAAAACTTAGGGCGTGCTTGACCACGAGGATCCTAAGTCCGCGATCCGTCAATGTGGGAACTATCCTCTCTATCAGCGAGGTCTTTCCCGATCCAGAAGGCCCTACGAAGCTCAAAACCTTCATACGAACCTTATAGTCTCTAAGTTCATCGGCGCCCTCGTTTCTATCCTGTAAGTCTTGTAGATGCTCGACGCCAAGTCTATGCACTTGTTTTCATCTCCGTGGACGGTTATAACCTTCTCGGGCTTTGGATTTAGGTGCCTGACGTAGCTCATCAGCTGTCTTCTGTCGGAGTGGCCAGAGAATCCATCGACGGTCTCAACCCGCATGTTAACCTTAACGACCTCCCTTCTTCCATCGACTGGGAAAGGAACCTCCCTCCAGCCCTTCTGAATCCTCCTGCCCAAAGTTCCCTCCGCCTGATAACCGACGAATATTATGGTGTTCTTCTCATCCGGAGCGAGGGCTTTGAAGTATTCCATCACCGGCCCTCCGTTGAGCATACCCGAAGTCGCGAGTATTATCGAAGGCGACGCGTCGTCTATGACCTCCTGTCTCTTGGACGGGGAATCCACCCTGACGAAGTTTTCGCTTATGAACGGGTTTATGCCGTGGTGGAATATGAGATCTCTTAGGTGGGCGTTCAGGTACTCCGGATAGGCGGTGTGAATGGCTGTTGCTTCGTATATCATCCCGTCCAGATAGACCGGAACCTCTTCAAGCTTCTTGTTCCTTATCGCCTCCTCGAGAACTAACATTACCTCCTGACTCCTACCGACGGCGAAAGTCGGTATTAGAACCTTCCCTCCCCTCCTTATGGTTTCGTTGACTATCGCTATTAGCCTCTCCTCCGCCTCCCTCCTCGATGGCTGGAAGTCTTGGCTACCACCGTACGTCGCCTCCATTATAAGAGCTTCCAACCTCGGAAAGTGGGTTTCCGCCTTGTCGAATAGCCTCGTCCTCTCGAACTTGAAGTCACCCGTAAACGCAACGTTGTACAGTCCCTCGCCTATGTGGAAGTGGGCTATTGCGGAGCCCAAGATGTGGCCGGCGTTGTAGAAGGTAAGCCTCACGTCGGGGCTTATGTCGGTGACGACTCCGTAGTCGAGGGTTATAGTGTGCTTCAGAGCCTCCCTGATGTGTTGAGAACCGTAAGGAACCACCGTTCCCTCCCTTTCGGCCACCTCTATGAAGTCTATCTGCAGCAGAACCATGAGATCCCTAGTCGGAGGAGTGAGGTATATCGGCCCGTCGTAACCGTATTTGTAGAGCAGAGGAACGAGTCCGCAGTGATCCAAGTGCGCGTGAGTGATAACCACCGCATCTATGCTGTCCAAGGGCTGAACTTCGGGCACGTAAAGGTAGGGGGACTGCTGAATGTTGCTCACATTAACCCCGCACTCCACCAGTATCTTGCTCTCCGGAGTCTGCAAAAGATAGCAACTCCTACCTACTTCTCTCGATCCTCCCAAAAACGTCACCCTCACCCACTTGTCTTCGTGGAAAACCGTTCTGTGTATTCTTTCCCCAATCCTCTTGAGTATTTCCTTCCTCTCGTCCTTCACGCTAAGAAGGTAGTTCCTTATGTTCTCGATAGTCTTCGACTTTATGGGCGGAGTCCTCACGACCCTCGGACTCCAGCCCACGGCCTTCATTATTTCCCTGAACGTCGCTCCGCCCTTCCCTATAACCACTCCCGGTTTCTCAGCCTCTATAATAACCTCTCCGTTCTCCTCGTCGAAGTAGAAGTTAGTTATGTTCGCGTCCGCGGGAACTATCCTCTTTATTATCTCCTTGGCCTCCTCGGGAGGCTTGAGGCTCTTAGGGTCGGGTCGGATTATTATCCTCTTCCTGAGATCCTTGGCGAGTTTCTTGATTACGTCAACTTCCGCGAGCTCCTGAGGGTTCTTCACGTAGATGACTAAGAACGGCCCCTCGAACTCAACGTCCTTAACCTTTATGTTCGGAGGGAGGGACTTGGATATCCTCTCCTTGATCTCCTTAAGCTTGTCCTTCATCATCCTTTGCTGAACCTCTTGATTATCTCATCGATCTCCTCCGGCTTTAACTCCACGTATTCATCCTTCGTAATTCTAACGACGTCCATTCCGTCGCCCGATGCGGAGTCCCTCCTCGTAGCTGAGTATATCGCCCTTACCGCGAGCTCCACCGCCTCCTCGGTGCTCATGTCCGGGGAATACCTGTCCTCCAGAACGCCGTATGCGGTTAGGCTACCCGATCCCGTTGCAACTATGTCCTTCTCCTCTATTGCACCTCCTATGGGATCTATGGAGAATATGCTCGGCCCCCTCGCATCGACGCCCCCGACGAGCAGTTGAACCAAGTACGGGAAGAACCTGTACGAATTCAGGATGTTCGAAAGCAGGGTCGCCAAAGCCTTTATCGTAGGCTTTTCCTCTTTCCTTATCTCGTATAGCTTCGCCTCCACCGAGATCAATCTCGCCAAGAACTGAGCGTCTCCGACAACTCCCGCGGTGGTCATCGCCACCCTGTCCGCTATCCTGTATATCTTCTTGGCCCTCCTGCTCGCTATGAAGTTGCCCATCGTCGCCCTCTTTTCCGTAGCCAAGACCACTCCGTCCCTGCAAACCAAACCCACGGTCGTCGTACCCTTATACACCATATCCTGCATCATAGGCTTTCACCGTCGAAGAATTGGACTTGAACCGGTAGTCAGGACAACTTTTAAAGATTTCGGATAAAAAAATTTAACCCTCCACCAACTCCGCGAACCACCTCTTCAGGATCTCGAACTGCTGGTGAGTGTTGACTATGTTCGTTTCCATCGGGCTCTTGAAGAAGAATCCCATCTCCTTTACGACTCCGCTGATCCCCTTCTTCTTCGCGAACAGCAGGAATCTGGCGATGTCGAGTATGAGCGGAGCGGCAACGATGGCGTCGATTCCGTCCCAGATGAAGTAGAACTTCATCCTCGTTCCTAAGAATCCCTCGAAGTGTATGAAGTCGAACGCCGTCTTGTTGTCAACCAAGCTCGGGAAGTATTCGATCTCGGTTATGCTGTAAGGCGAATAGCCGAGCATCTTTTCCAGCACCCTGTCCTTGCTTATGACCTTGCTCTCCTTGTTCTCCCTATGGCTGAGCACCTTTCCGTCGAAGTCGCCCAATATGTTGTAGCTCATCCAACCCAGTATCTTGAGGTTTCTGTAAGCGAACATCGGAGCCAAGGTCGTCTTGACCAACGTTTCACCGGTCTTACCGTCGTTTCCAGCGTGAGGGACTCCTTTCTTCTCCGCGAGCTCCTTCAGAGCGGGGATGCTCGAACCCGGGCTGGGGGTGAAGTTAGCGTACGGCAGTCCAAGCTTTAGGGCGACGTATGCGTAGAGCATGCTCGCGCTCGCGTACTCCTTCTTGTCCTCGTCTATCATCGTCTCAAATCCCTCCAAACTGCCGTGGTATTCCTCGTTGTAGTTCGGAAGGGGTTCGGTAGAAGCTACGTTTATCACGACTGTCTCTTCATCGGCAAAGCCCTTCATGTCCTTCTCTATCCTTTCTACTATCTCCTTCAGCGTCAGACCTTCGTCCTCGAGAGTTTCCAACTTACCGAGCTCCTTTATCCCCTCTCCGCAGTTCAACGCTGTTCCCTTGCACGCCCTGATCTTCTTTAAATCATCCGCAACGGCATCGAGTATCGGCCTGTCGAAATGGCGGTTCATCTCCCAATGCTCCAATGCGGCGTCGTAAGCGGTTGGAAGGGGTCTTATGTCGTGTCCTCCGAACTCGAACTTCAGCGGAGCGTACTCTGAGAGCTTGCTGAAGCACGGCAACTCCGAAACCAAACCCGTCTTGCCCACTATCCCCTTCTCCAACGCCTTCGCTCCGACCATCGCCGTCGTGGACACGATTCCGTAGGCTCCAATCAGCCACACCTTCATCCAGAATCACCTCCGATAAGCGTGTAAAAATCGAACACAAACGTGTATCTTGGAATGTTGAGAATATCAGGATTTAAAAATCTTTCTCAAATTTCCACCTCGTTCCCTTCGGAGTATCGATCAGAACGAAACCCATCTCCCTGAACTTCTCCCTTATGGCGTCCGCCCTTTCGAAATCCCTTTCCTTCCTCGCCATCTCCCTCTCCCTTATGAGTTCGGCCATGTCCGCGGAAAGAACGGGAATTCTTCCGTAGGATTCGAAGAGTCCGAGAATCCAGCAGAGATCCTTGAACTTCCTGAAGCAGTATTCGAGTTCCTCCAAACTCATAACGCTGACGTTCTTGTTTAGAAAGCTCGAGAACTCGTGCAGAACCGCCAACGCCTTGGGAGTGTTCACGTCCTCCTCCATGGCCTTCAAGAACCTTTGTGCGAATGCGTCGGCCTTCTCCCCAACGCCCAAGGGATTTCTGTCTTCCCCGAAAGTCTTCAGATAAGCTATCTCCATGTCCAAAAGCTCCAACGAATTCTTCAGAGAGTTGTAGGATTTCTTCGCCCTCTCCATAGCACTTTCGCTGTAATCTATCGGGCTTCGGTAGTGAGCGGATAGGAGGAAGTACCTCAGCACCTCCCCTCCGAACTTGGCCACGACGTCCCTTATCCTGACTATGTTCCCCAAGCTCTTGCTCATCTTCTCCCCCCTTATAGTCACGAAGTCGTTGTGTATCCAGTAGCGAACCGGTTCAACCCCAAACAAAGCGTAGCTCTGAGCCCTTTCGTTTTCGTGATGCGGGAAGATTAGATCCCTCCCACCACCGTGGATGTCGAACGGAACGCCCAAGTACTTTGCGGACATCACCGAACATTCTATGTGCCACCCCGGTCTACCCAAGCCCCAAGGAGATTCGAAAACCGCTTTAGCCTTTATATCCTCCTCCTTCGCCGACTTCCAGAGTGCGAAATCCTTCACGTCCTTCTTTCTCGGATCGGGCTCGATTCTGTGCCTGTTTAGATCCTCCAAGCTGAATCCGGAGAGTTTGCCGTAAGAGGAAAAAGAAGGAACGTGGAAGTAAACGTCCTTTCCGTTCTCCCCTTCAACCTCGTAAGCGAACCCCTTCTCCACGAGCTCCCGAACCGCAGAAATTATGTCGGGGATGTGATCCGTAACCTTGGGATGATAGTTAGCTTTCCTAACGTTCAAAGCGGACATGTCCTTGAAGTATTCTTCGATGAACCTCTCCGCTATCTCCCTCTGGGTCTTTCCCTCCCTAACGGCTCTCCTAACGATCTTGTCATCGACGTCCGTGAAGTTTTGAACGTAAACGACCTCGTGCCCCTTGAACTCCAAAAACCTGCGTAGGGTATCGAAGAATACAGAAGTTCTCGCGTGGCCTATGTGGGAGTAATCGTAAGCGGTTATTCCGCAAACGTAAATTCTAACCTTCCTGTCCAGCCTCAGCTCCTCCACCCTTTTGGTCAGGGTGTTGTAGATCCTCATGACCTCCGGCTATGTTTCGATAGATTAAAATAGCTTCGAAAGTCCCTGTCGTTATGAAAAAGGTCGCGGGAGTTCTAATGATCTTGGCCACAGTTCTCTTCGCCGTAGGAGTTTACATAGGCATGAACCTTCCGCCTTCGCCCGAGCCCACGCTCAGGAACAACTACAAGATAATATTCTTCCATCTCCCATCCGCCATAACGTCCTACGTGGCTTTCACGGTGATGCTCGTCGCTTCGATACTGTTCCTGATAAAGAGGGAACAGAAGTGGGACGTGATAGCGTCGTCCTCGGCGAAGGCCGGTTTCTTCTTCATAACCGCGGCGCTGATAAGCGGATCGATATGGGCAAAGGTCGCGTGGGGATCGTATTGGAACTGGGATCCGAGGGAGACGACCGTCCTAATCCTATGGTTCGCATACGCCGCATACTTCGCTTTGAGAGCTTCAATAGACGACTTGGAAGAGAAGGCGAAGTTCTCGAGCATATTCGCGATATTCGCCTACGTCACCGTTCCCCTAAGCTACGTTTCGACGAGGATCTTCTTCTCCCTCCATCCCTCCACCGCTCAGATCGGGCTGAGGATCGGAATGCCCTTGGGAATGGTTATAACGTCCTTCCTGCTTATGTACGTGGCGTTTATGATCGTGGACACTGCGATATCCAAACTCGAGCTCACCTCCTGAGTATCGCGTAAAGCCCACCCACGGTGAACAGCAACATGCTTATCCAAACGAACGAGATCAGGGGTATTATGTGGATCTCGAAGTAGAAACCGTTCATGAAGTCGGGCATGGCGACGTAGATATCCTTGAATGGTGTAGATACTATATCCACGACGGAAACGAGTCTGTCTGGTCTCATTATCTTGTAAACGTAGTCCATGGGGTGGAGCACGTAGCTCCTGCCACCGTAGTTCAGAAGCAACTCCGCAACTATCACGTACTTGTCTGGCTCGTTTATCATGCTCACGTTCAAAAGCTTAACCGAGATCGCACCCAAGTTGGCCTCCTGCCCTATTTCGAGCGTAACGTGGTAAGTCTGACCGTAATACCAAGCTCCTATCGCTCCTACAAGCAGGCACATGACGGCCACGTGGGCTATGTAGCCTCCGAGCCTCCTTCCGCTCGTGTTAACGTCCTCGAAATGACCCATGAGGGCGAAGACGCTTATGGCTCCTACCAAGCTTAAAAGCGTGGCTCCGCTTACCAAGAATACCACAACTCCCGCGAGAGCTCCGATGAGGGCGTAGATCTTCAGCCTCTTCCATCCCTCCCCGCTCCATCCAATAGCCGTGCATACTCCGGAAAGGACTATTATGGCTCCCATGAGAGGAAGCTCTATTCTCTCGTAGTAGCTCCTGCTAACGGAAAAGGCGACCCCAGCAAGAGTGCCGAGTAGAACGGTGAGCGTTGATATGAGGAGCAGAACTATGTTCAGAAACATGAGATACTCCCTGCTCGACGTGGGAACGCTCGGTGACGGTTCCCTCCTTCTCATCCAGACCGCGAACGCCAAGGCCGTTGCGATAACTATTAGCAGGAAGTAAGCCATTCCGACTGGGTTCTTCGCGAAGGCGTGGACGGAGTTTATTATTCCGCTCCTCGTTATGAAAGTGGCGAGAATTACGAGGTCGAAGGAAAGAACGCAAAGCCAGTAGTTCAGGTTCCTGAAAGCCCCCCTACGCTCCTCGACGATTATACCGTGAAGCAACGCCGTAACGGTGAGCCAAGGTAAAAGGGAGGCGTTCTCCACGGGATCCCATCCCCAAAAACCGCCCCATCCGAGCACCCTGTAAGACCACCACATCCCCAAGAATATGCCGAGGGTTAGGAATATCCATGTCAGGAAAAGCCACCTTCTCGCGTCCCTTATCCACCTCTCCCCCCTGAGGAAACCGGCCACGGCTATTGAGAACGGTATTGTCATGCTCGAATAGGCGAGGAACACCACGGGAGGGTGCAGAACCATCTCTATTGTTCTCAAGAGCGGATTCAGTCCGTAACCGTTCGGTGGGTTAAAGTTAAGCCTGACGAACGGATTCGAAACCGTTAGAAGAACGCAGACGAGAAACAGAAAGACGCCGGTCGATATAGCCAAGGCCAGATCGTCCCTCTTGATCCTGTAGAAGATTACGTTCATCACGGCCAAGAAAGATACCCAAAGGAGCAGGGATCCCTCCTTTCCCGCCCAAACGGCGCTCACGAGATAGATGGTGGGAAGAGAAAGGTCGGAGTACTCGAAGACGTAGGCGACGTTGAAGTCGTGGACGAGGAAGTAGTAGACGAGCAGGAAGAGGGCCAGAAGTATGGAGGTGGTGTATCCGAGAAGCGCGTAGTATCCGAGCTTCGATCTCTTTAGAAAACCGTAAATCGACGCGGCGGAAAGTATCGCCGAGATCAGCAGGAGGACGTAACCGGGTTCCATGCCGAAAGGTTGGGAGGCTTGTTTATTTAATTAACCATTCGAATATCGAAAAATAAAAGGGGTAGTTCACTTGCAAACCCTTTCGAGCCTCGTTCCGGTTATCATCGACTTTATGACGCCGAACACGAAGCAGGCGTAGGCGTGCACGAGCATCATCATCAGATAGAAGAACATCACGAGTCTGTGGATGGCTCTAAGCAAATCTATTCCGCTGTTAAGTCCGAAGATCGGTGCGAACCTGTCGGCGAGGTGTATGATCGGTGCGAAGTAGTTCTGGTAGTATAGGGAGAGTCCGGTTATTCCCATTATTATCGTCAGCAGTATGTACGCCCAAGGAACTATTACCTCCGTGGGTATGATTTTCTCCCTGTAATCCCCGATCCTCGGATCGTAGCACCTCGGATCCTCCACGTGCGGCCCAATCCCAAGCCAAGCCTTAGTTTCGGCTATGAGGAACTTTATGCTGTAGAGGAACCTGTGGAATCCGAACCACTTCCACTCGTGGGTTATCAGCTGAAGGAACATCAGAAGCCAGAAGAAGGCGAAGACGAATCCAAGATAAACGTGGATCTTCAGCGCTAGCTGGTAGTTTTGAGGTATGCTCACGCCCCAGATCTCCCCGAGCCTCAGCCCCGTGAACCCTATTATCAGACCGGTCGAGACTATCCCCCAGTGGGTTATCCTGTACAGGAGATGCTGCCTGTGAACCTCTATATACTCCCCATTATGCCCACCCATCCACCATCACCTCACTTAAGGGTCAACCTCCTCTTCAGGTAGTGCAGGAATATTCCAACGATCGTGGCTCCTATTATCAGCGTTCCGAGCATCTCCGTGTCGATCCATATGTTCAGAACGGGAATCTTGATCACTATCTTGTTCGGCGGTCTCGCGTAACATTCGTCGGCCGTACAGACCAGCTGCTTCAAGCTTTCACCGGGTTTGACTATCTTTATTCCCGGCGGGCCGACGAGTCTGCCTTTGTATCCAACGAGGAACACGTCGTTTATCGTGTTGGGGTTGTGGCAGTCGGAACACGGACGACCCTTGGGCGATATCGTGTGCGGAGCTATGAGAGCAACCGACGTGTAAGTCTTGCCTTGGAAGGTTACGATCATTCTGACTGCCGGATAAAGCTTGCCGTCGGGGCCTTGGATGAGGTGGAACTCCTTCGTCGTTATCTTGTCTACTTTGCCGGTATCGAGGTGACAGTTTATGCACGTCTGATACCAAGCGGCGTGGCAGGCTATGCACGACAGCACCTTGGCGTGGATCCTGTGCGGGAGCAGGTTGGGATCGTACTTCTTCACCCTTATGGTCTTGTTCCCAACCCTAACGAGCTTACCCGTGCCGTGACAGTCGAGGCACCTGACCTTAACGGCGTAGAAGGAGTGCGTGTAAAGGTGTCCGTCGCCGTGAATTTCGGGCTCCTTGTGGCAAGTCGTACAGTTAAGGCCGTAAACGTAGTGTATGTCGGGACTCGGCCCCTTGCCCATCTTGTCTATGAGGTATCCCATGTAGTTCACTCCGACGTTGTGCCTGTGACAGTCCACGCATATCGTCATGTTCGGAATGTAACCGTGATAGATGTGACAGGTGGAACAGTTCTCGACGTGGCACTTCATGCAGATCTTGGGCAAGGGCTGATGGGTCATGGCACCGATTCCCTCGTCCCACGCAACCCTTATGCCCATGATCGTGTAGTGCAGGGACTTAGTGTAATTCTCCGCTATGTTGGAGTGGCACAAACCGCACCGTTGAACATCGCTGCCACTCGCTGGCAGTATCAACCCTATCAAAATCACTGATATCAGTATTAAAACCCTCTTGTCCATGATCTCCGCTATCCCTACTCAATATATAGATTTTTTGAAATCAGCTGAAGAGGGTGTATTTGCTCGCGCACTTGAACAGAACCTGAGTGGCGTGGAGGACTCCTCCGTAGTAATCTCCGACCACGACCACCTGAACACCCTCCCTGTAATCGGCGGGAAGATGCTTGCAGTAAACGGTAACGACGTTCTTTCCGTCGGTTAGCTTGAAGTAAACCCCGTTTTTCGTCATCTCAGTTGAGTTTTTAACGATCACACCCACCACCTGAACGCCGTAGGCGTCTTTCTTCTTCAACAGCTGTGATACGGTTATGTAGGGAGATATGCTCGTTCCCAAAGCTACGAGTATAAGTGCAACGGCGACGCACACGGCTAAGCCGAGTACGACCTTCTGATTCATGAACTACCGTTTCGCCACCGCTACATTTTAAACCTTCGAAGTCCAAATTCACATCATAATAATAACAATAAGGATTAAATACGTGGGCGTAGAAGATTACATTGGTGATGGACATGAGGATGCTCATCCCTCTGATCCTACTGCTCACGATAATCCCAGCATCGGCGGTCAGCGTCAACGTTACTACGGAGAAGGGAATAGTGGGTAAGCCGGCGAAGTTTACGATAACCGTAAGCGCGAAGAACGTTACCGAGACCGTACCCGTCGATGTCGTGCTCGTGATGGACTGCTCGGGATCGATGTCGAGGTGGGGGAACATAATAACCAACGTGACCGACGTGTACCTAACCGACACGTTCACCAAGGTGGGCGAGTTCAAGCTAAACAAGACCTCGGACGTTGAGGTGATGCTTCAAACTCCGACGGACACGTACACGGGGGAGGAGATTGAGGTTTACATAGTGAACGAGGACACGGGTCAGACGTATCCCATCGAGCAAACGGACGGCGCAGTCGTTAGGTGGTACAACGTTTCACCGGGAAGATACGCGGTTTATGCGAGGCTGACGGGATGCTGCTGTTGCTGCTGCATGGAGGAGGAAGAGCTAAGGATATTCTGCGTCGAGCTTCCCCCCGAAAGAATGACCCTCGTCAAAACGGCAGCTAAGGATTTCTTGGACATGCTCGGATCGAACGATAGAGTTGCGTTGGTCGAATTCACGAGTTACTGGGACAATTACGTGGATTACACGAAGGTGGTCGATCATCTCACCTACGACAGGGATAAGGTGAAGGCGGATATCGACTCCCTCCAGCCGTTGGGCGGGACGCCGATGGGTTACGGGCTCGAGTTGGCTATGGAAGAGCTCGACCAGAACGGTAGGAGCAACGCGAACAAGGTCATAATACTGCTCTCCGACGGTTGGAACAACATGGGACCCGACCCGATAACCGTGGCAGAGCAGATAGCTTCGCACGGATACAAGGTTTACACAATAGCGTACGGAGGTGCGGACATGGATACGATGAAGAGGATCGCCGAGATCACCGGTGGAAAGTTCTACTTCGCCGCGAACGAGAACGATCTCAAGAAGATATACGATGACATCGCGAAGGAGATTACGTGCGCCGGGAGGAACGCGGTCTTGAAGGTGGAGCTAACGAACGTCAGCTTGATAAACGCCACGCCCGCATGCGAGATAAGCGGAAATACCCTCTTATGGAACTTAGGCGATCTGAACGGAGTTTACAACTTCACGGTAACGGTGGAGTCCACGAAGGAGGGAAGGATTGAAGTCGCGAAGGGCTGGCTTAACTACACGGATCCGAACGGGAGTTTCGTTAGCGACGAGTTCGAGGTTTACATGGAGTTCGTAAACCATCCTCCGATCATAAACGTGACGGGCAATACGGACATATACGAGCTTCAGTGGCTCGACCTGAAGATCTACGTTACCGATCCCGACGGACACGCGGTGACCTTAAGCTACTTGGCTCCCATCGCCGGAATATTCGAAAGGATAGGAACGAACGCGTGGGAGCTCAAGTGGTTGCCGAGCAGCAACTTCGTCGAAAGTGGAACGAGAACTTTCACGATAACTTTCGTCGCGAAGGACGAATACGGAGCGACGGCTAAGAAGAACGTGACCGTTACCGTTTACGACAGGCAGAAGTGGCTTACCATATGGCCAGACAAGAGCGAATTAGAAGTCTACGAGGGCAACTACACGAGCGACCTGATATACGTCAGGAGCAGTTCACCGTACACCGTAACCTTCGACGTCGTCGGGGCGAAGGAAGGAACATACGTGGCGGGGATACAGTACGTGAGCGAGGGAGTGGTGTTTAGCATTATGCCGTACTACACGTTCACCAACGACGTTAGCACGGTGAAGGTGATATTCACGGCTAAGAACAAAGACGGTTTGGTCGCGAGCACTTCGATAAACGTTACAGTCAAAAACGTCAACGTCAGCACGTACCCCATCGTAGCCATTCCCAAAGACACCATGAGGGTTCTCAGAAACGGAACGATCTACGTAGGAATGTCGGTGCCACTTAAGGTTGTGTTCATAAACGCCACCGAAGGTATAGTGGAGGTAAACGGAATAGTGATATGGCACATGCCCGTGAGGTACCCGATAGACAACGTCAGTCTCGTGTTCGTTCCCAACACCGCCGGAACTTACCGCATCGTTGCGTACGCCATAAACGGAAACAACGTGAGCA
>CAZQJR010000006.1:0-5556 GCA_964592825.1 uncultured archaeon
TTTTTTCCTTTTGTGAAGTTGTAGAGCTTGTAGATGTGGTCTTTAGGAATGCCGAATTCTATTAGCGCTTGTGCAAGGGAGTCCATTGCACTTGCTGTGCGTGCCCTTGTCTGAGGGTCGTCAAACACATACCATCCAGGACCGTTGTGTGGGTCGCGCGCGGGAAATATAAGCATTCCATAAAACGGGTTGTACACATTTGGCTGGGGATCTTTTGTATCTGGTATTCCGTCTTCGTCTTGGTCTATTATCGGGTATAGGTGGCCGTCTTTTTTGAGTTTTTCAAGTTTGTTTAGGGGGAGATTTGCTATTTGCTTTATGGAATATACATCGCTTTCTGCTATTACTCCGTCCTTTGCGTATTCAGATGCTAATATTTGTTTTTCTTCCGGGAGCTTAGCTAAAATGTCGAGGAATTCCTCTTGATATTTGCTCAATCTGAAGGGAGGGTTTAGTTTTTCCTCTTCTTTGAAGTAAGGGGTTTGGGATATCTCTCTGAAAAAGGATTTGTACTTTGCGAGATCTTCAATCCTATTTATTCCCTGTGTTACGTAATCCACTTGGATGAGGTTTTTCAGAACCTTCTCGTTTTTTATTCCCTTTTCCATTGCCTTGTAGGTGAAGATGTAGTAATCTTTATCCATTCCGATCAGCCAGAAAAAGGAATGGGTTATTGTGTTAGCTGGTAGATTCTTTTGCATTTCAAGGAATTTTATTTGGTTTGCAGGGGAGGAATTAGCATTCATCCCTATCCCCACAACAATCGCGAACGATAAGATAACAATAGCAATCAAAATCACTATCCTTTTGAACATCTCATCTCTTAAATATACAAAAATATTTAAGCGTTTCCGTAATTCAAGCGATTTTAATCAAAAGCCATCCATCCTTTACCTTTGGGAATCTGACGAGAACGAAATCGCCCCTAAGCCTCCTTCCCATCAGCCTGAACTTGATCTTTCCTTCTTCCCTCTCCAAAAGCTCGTAATTACCCTTATCCCATATCAGAACCCTTCCCTTCCCGTAGCCAGCTGGGATGATTCCTTCGAAGTCCATGTAGTCGATGTCGTGATCCTCCGTCTGAATCGCTAACCTCTTCTCACCCCTCCTTAGGGGCAGGTATCTCAAAGCCCAGCTTTTCGCCACACCGTCCATTTCGAGCCTGAGATCGTAATGATGCCCCGCCCTCTCCGCGAAGTGCTCCTGAACTACGAACCTCGGCATAAAAAAATTAAAGTTTATCGAACGTGAGGATCTTAACGTTCGTGGGGATCTTGACCACGTTACCCAACCTAACACCGACGAGATAACCGATATCCTTCTTAGCGGCGATATCGATCAGCCTTTGGGTTATCACGCCGTCGAAGACTATGCTCGACGCTTTAAGGTTGTCGCTCTTCAGAATTCTGACGAGATCCCTCACCGGCACCTCCCTTATGACCTCCATGTTCCTATCGAGCAACCTCGCAACGAGCTTTCCTTCCACCTCCTCCTTGTGTTTTCTCAAGGCCGAAATCATGTCGGGTTTCTCCGTCTTCTCCTTCGCCTTCTCCTCCTTTCTCTTGACCACGTGCAACTGCTCAACCGGAACCTTGTTCCTCAGCGCCTTTATTATCTCCTTCTGCGTCAGATCCTCAACCCCCTTGCCCTCTGGGGCTCTTGCAACGTAGTCTATGTCCGCAACCTGCAGGAGCTCCTTGAGTATTAGATCCCCACCTCTGTCGCCATCCAAGAACGCCGTGACGGTCTTCTTCTTACAGAGCTCGATTATCGTCTTCGGAATGTTCGTTCCCTCCACCGCTATGACGTTCTTTATTCCGTGCCTCAAAAGGTTCAGAACGTCCGCTCTTCCCTCAACTATTATTATCGCGTCGGAATCCTCTATGGCCGGCCCCGCGGGGAGCTTGTCCTCGCCGTACTCTATGATCTCCTCCGCCCTCACCGCCTGCCTCACCAACTCCACGATCTTCTCGGACTCTATCTCCGGCTCCTCGAACAACTCCCTGAGTATGTCCTTCGCCCTCTCAACTATCTTTTTTCTCTTGCTCGCCCTAACGTCCTCTATCTTCTTAACCCTGATCCTCGCCGAGCACGGGCCGACCCTCTCTATCGTCTCCAACGCCGCTGCGAGTATTGCGGTCTCTATCTTGTCCAAGCTTGAAGGAACCTTGATCTCTCCGAAGCTCTTTCCTCCCCTGCTCTCTATCTTCACCTCTATCCTCCCTATCCTACCCGTTTTCTGCAACTCCCTAAGATCCAGATCGTCTCCCAACAAACCCTCTGTCTGTCCGAATATGGCCCCGACGACATCGGGCTTTTCAACAACCCCATCCGCAACGATTTCCGCATGGATGAGGTATTTCGTTGTATCCGCTGGCGCCTTCATTGCTTTCGCCTCCGTCCCTGTTTTTCGAACAATAGATGTTAAACGCCTATTATAAATAGTTATTCGTCCTCCCTCAACCGGATGGATCTGGCGAAGGTCACGATGGAAACGCTCGAACTGCTGAAGATGGTTCTGCCGATCATGTTCTTCGGCATACTCCTCTCCAACATCGCCTTCTCGCTACCCGTCGTAAGAAGGCTCGTAGAACCGCTCGACAGGCTGACCTCCGCGGTCGGGATAAGGTGCGGGAAGGTGATCTTCGCATTCCTCGCCCATCCCATAGCGGGGCTTTCCGTTCTTTCCGATCTGTACAGGAGGGGAAATCTCGGCGAGGAGGAGGTTACGTTGATATACCTCCTATCCCTCATACCGAGAAACCTCAGGATCGTGCTAATATTCCTCGCTCCCGTCGCGGTTTCCGCCTTAGGACTTTGGCTCGGGATCGCTTACGTTCTTCTCGAACTCGCATCGAGGTTGGCGGTAGTTTTCTTGGCGATAGCGGTGTTCAGGAGGAACTTTGGAAGTAGGGTCGTGGATTACGATTCGGAAGACGAATTCGACCTCAAGGAGTCGGTAAAGAACGCTCTCAAGATGTTTTTAAAGACTGTGTCCGTTTTCGTTCCTTCCGTGTTCGCGGTCATGCTGCTCCTCGATTTGGGGTTGCTCAACGCCATAAACGGAGCCTGCAGTTCCTTTCTGTCTTCGAGCTCGATAGTCGTCGTTGCGGCGGGAACGGCGAGCATGATCGCGGGGATAGGGGTGGCGGGATCCCTGCTTTCTAAGGGGATGATGGATCCCATCACCGCCCTGACCTCCCTATTTCTGGCCTCGACATTTCACGGATTCGTCGAATTTCTAAGGAGATCCGTCCCCTTAAACGTCTCCTTCTTCGGCAGGCTGGGAATCAGGCTGGCGTTGCTGAACCTCCTCCTGAGGGAGTGCGCGTGCCTTCTCGTCCTCTCCATCCTTATCGCGCTGGGACGATAACTATTTTAAGACCAATTTGCAAGCTCGAACCATGTTCGAGAAGATAAAGCCACCGGAGGAGGGGGAGAGGATAAGATACGAGGACGGGAAGCTGATAGTTCCCGATAACCCGATCATCCCCTACATAGTCGGAGACGGAATTGGTGTGGACGTCGTTCCCGCGGCTTTGATGGTGCTCGACGCAGCGGCGGAGAAGATAGGCAAAGAGATAGTGTGGTTCGAAATTTACGCGGGAGAGAAGGCATACAAGCTCTACGGAGAATACCTGCCGGAAGATACTCTCAACGCCATAAGGGAGTTCAGGGTAGCATTGAAAGGCCCCCTCACCACTCCAGTTGGCGGTGGATACAGAAGTCTGAACGTCACGATAAGACAGGTTTTGGATCTATACGCGTGCGTAAGGCCGGTTTACTACCTGAAGGGAGTTCCGAGCCCGCTTAAGAATCCCGAAAAGGTCAATCTCGTCATCTTCAGAGAGACGACCGAGGACGTTTACGCGGGAATAGAGTGGCCTAAGGGGAGCGAGGAGGCCTTGAAGGTCATAGAGTTTCTTGAGAAAGAGTTCGGGATAAAGGTTAGGAGGGATTCGGGAATAGGGCTCAAGCCGATAAGCGAGTTCGCGACGAAGAGGATAGTCAGGCTCGCGATAAGATACGCTTTGGAGAACGGGAGGAAGGTCGTCACCCTGATGCACAAGGGGAACATAATGAAGTTCACGGAGGGGGCGTTCAGGGAGTGGGGATACGAGGTTGCGAGGGAGTTCGAGAACGTAATCACTGAAGAGGAGCTCTGGGACAAATACGGAGGAGAGATTCCGGAGGGCAAGATAGTGATAAACGATCGTATAGCGGACAACATGTTCCAGCAGTTGCTTACGAGGACTGCAGAATACGACGTGATAGTAACACCCAACCTCAACGGGGATTACATAAGCGACATGGCCGCCGGGCTCGTGGGTGGTTTGGGCATAGCTCCGGGTTCAAACGTAAGGGAGGACATGGGAGTATTCGAGCCCGTTCACGGTTCAGCCCCGAAGTATGCCGGGCAGAACAAGGTCAATCCGACTGCGGAGATCCTGAGCGGTGCGCTGATGTTCGAGTTCTTGGGGTGGAAGGAGGGGGCGGAGATGATAAAGAAGGCGGTGGAGATGACGATACAGCAGAGAATCGTGACCTACGACCTTCACAGGCACGTAGGCGGAACCTTGGTGGGAACGAGGGAGTTCGCTAAGGCCGTCGTGGAGAACTTGGAATCGCTTTGAGGGAGATGAGGAATAGGGTTAAAGCGAGCAGGGTTAGTTTGGGCATCGTGAAGTGGAAGTCGAACGATCCGGATATGGCTCCGAGGTTGTTCAACACCACGATGGAGTAAAAGAGCAGCACGGTAAAACAGCAGACCTTGAACAGCCTTTCGGAGAGGAGCACGAACATGCCGAAGAACGCCAACGCGGTGAGGATTACCTTCAACTCCAAGAAGAAGTCGTTCAGAAGAAAAGTTCTGACGAAGGGGTTGACCTCGTAACATCCCTCCGCCAAAGCGATCTCCGTGGTGAGGGCGTCGAGAACGACCAGAGTCATGAGGGCTAAGAAGGATGCGATCGTAAACCTTCTCATTAGGGTTATTAAATTTTTGAAAAAAAATAGGATTTTTTTGCACGCGCTTAGGTTCGTGCGTATGTAGTCAGGGGTTCATTACGAGCACGGACGACCAGATGGGTTGACCGGTGTCCTTGTCTATGATGGTAATTCTGAACTTGTAGCCTACTGGTATTGATAACCTAATATCTGGACCGGTGAATTCGGCTCCGTATGGTCCCTTCACGAAGTGTATCTTCATCACATCTCCGGGAGCGAGTATTTCTGGATTAGGTATGAAAGTTACGTTGCTCATGTTTACGTATCCTGAAGTCTTCGGGTAGTCGGTGGATATTCTAATTCTTATGTCATTCTTGTTAATCACATCCCCGCTTAGCATGTCGAGGGTTATGTTTCCAGAGGACAATGACGCGTAAGCTTTAAACTCCGCTGATGGCGCCTTGTTCTTCATCGAAACCGAGCTCGCGTACATGTTGACCGCCGCGGCCAATAGCACCGTCACTACGATCATCAGCATCACGCCAACTACCGTCGAAACACCCCTTCTCCCCCTCATGGTCACTCACCACTCTCCACCAAAACCTTCTT
>CAZQJR010000007.1:0-6926 GCA_964592825.1 uncultured archaeon
CTCACATCTCCTTCTGAACTCCCCCAAGTCCAACTCCGATCCCCTCCAGATACCTCCTAACTTCCTCCAAAACCTTCTTTCTCATCTTCCTGTTCTTCTTCTCTATCATCCTCCTCTCCCAAGGGAAGGAAAGCTTCGGAACCTTCGCGTCCTCGTGGGCGATTATGTACGAAACTACCCTCGCTATGTCATCGAAGCTTAGGCCGGCGGAGGTCAGAGTTTGAACGAGAACGACTATCAGAGGGGATTTGATCCCCCTATCGACGAACTCCCTCTTAGCCCTCTCGATTGCCTCGACTATCTCCTCCCTCCTAACCGAAACCCTGTACTCGTGAAGCTTAACGATCTCGCTTTCGTCCACTACCATACCGCTCCTGAGCATCGATCCGGCCTTGATGGCTACTCCGAGCACTATGATCCAGTCGAAGAGGTTTATCAGTCCCGGCCTTCCGACGAGCGTGGGTCTTATGAGTACGTAGTAAACGGAAACCACGATGGCCGTCGTTATTAGGAAAGACCTGACGTTCCTTAGGAACTCGAACCTCTCGTGGAGGGAGGGGAGGAGGGTGGTGACAGAAAGCAGCGCGAGCAGGACTACGAATACCGCTCCTATTTCGCCGGAAATCTTTAGGGGTAGCATGGATATGATCCTGTATCCGAAGTAGGCGGTTAGGATCAGGCCTACGGTCGTTATTGCCGGCTGATACCTCGTTGGAAACTCGAACTTCACGAGCGCTACTGAAAGCAGAAACGGCAGAATCAGGGGTTCTATCGGGGCGACGTAAACTGCGAACTCCGGGATGTTCATCGCGACGACTTCGATGGCAAGGTAAACTGAGAAGGCCACGACGAAAGGCCTGAAGGCCGAGACGATCTCGTGAAAGTCCATGACCTCGTAGGCTATGTAGAGCACGTACATGGTCAGGAGTAGGTAGAGACCCTTGAAGGAGTACATCCCGCTCCCCGCCAAGGTTAGGATGGTTAGGACGGTTGCGAGAACCACACCGATTATCTTACGCACTTCGACACCTCCAAGAAGTCCTTAAAAGCTTCTACGAAGTCGGATCGTTTGAAACCCCTCCTCCTTCCGTACTTGTAAAGTTCGAACGCCCTTAGCAAAAGTTCCGCCTTACAGGGTTTGAGCATTCCGACCACCTCCCTCGGCGTCGCGTCGCTTAGATCCGTCTTCCTAACCCTCTCCACCCTCTCCACCAACTTCTCGAACACTCTCGCTATCGCCTTTCCGTAGTCCTCCACGACCTCCACCCTCACCTCCTTGACCTCCCTAACCCTTCCCCCCTTCAACCTCTCCACCCTGATCACGTGCTCTCCAACCTCTTCGAACCTTATCGAACTCCCGTCGAAAGGTTTTCCGTCGACGAAGACCCTGTAAGGATCCCTGCACCTTACCCTGAACCTAACCTCCTCCCCCGCCTTCCATATTAGCGGAAGACCTTCCACCTCCCTCTCTACGATTATCTCTATCCTCCCCCTCCTCGACCAAACGTAGTACGCGCAAGCTCCGATCGCTATCGGGATGAGAAATGGCCAGATCGGAGGACGAACCTCGTAAACGATCTCGGCCTTCGGATGAAACTCGTCTCCCGGGTAAACTATGTGAAACTTGGAACCCCTCGCATCCACGACGGCAACTCCGTTTTCGAGCTCGTATTTCTTCCCGTTAACTACAACCGTGCCGTTTAACCTATTTCCGAGCTCGTCCCTCACCTCCACCCTCAGCTTACCGTTTTCGTAACTTGCGGAGATCCTGACCTTCGAAATAGCCTTTAGCACTACGAGTTTGGAGTATCCGAACACTATGAACTCCACGGGAATAAGGCCGACGCGGTCGGGCTTAACCTCGAACTTCAAAACCCCCCTCGAATCCGTCCTGACGTACGTCTTCTTTCCACCAATTACGATCCCGACGAGTTCGTTGGCTATCGGCTTTCCGTTGAACGACAGGGCAACGTAGACCTCGTTTCTCTTTCCAGCCTCGACGTTGGCGTTCGCAACCGTAACGCTGAGATCTCCGGCCTCGACCCTCTTCTTGTAGCTGACGGGGAGAACGAACTTCGATCCCGGATAGTAGAGCTCCACGTCGTGGTAACCTCTGCTGAGCCTAACGAATGCTATGAAGTTCCCGTTTTCGTCCGTCCTAACGACGTCGTAGATCTTTCCGTCGACCTTTACGTACACCGTAGCTTTGGGGATGCCCGTTCCGTTGTAGTCCACCAACCTTCCCTTAACGGTCAGATTCGTCGATACCCTCGGAGGTATTCTGACTTCGAAATGCGGGGCTCCGTATATCCTTATGATCGGATCGCTCCACGAAGGTGCGTACATGAGGCTGCCAACGTAGTGCGCGAGCACGTAATACTCACCGACGATCTTCGGAGCCCTCACGACGACCCTAAACCTACCGTTCTCGAACTTCGCGAGCTTGAGCAGTATTCCCCTTTCATCGCTTTTATTCCTCTTTAGGTATATTTCGACGTAACCGTCTATTGGTTTCCCGTCCTTAGTCTTAACGAACCCCTCCACCGTGAAGTTTTCCCCCTCCCTGACCCTCTCCCTAACGTTCGTAATCTTCGTTATCGTGGGTATTCTCGTGATGGACGGAGTAGGATCGAACTCAACCCATCCCTTCTCGAACCTAACCTCCGCCCAAGCGTGTAGCTGGGAGGCGAAGACTGTTTGGTTTATCGGCGTCGGTTTCGCGAGGTATCCTACGACGAGCCTCGCCGGAATTCCTATGGCGTTGCACATTATGACGAACGCCGACGCGAATTGAACACAAACCCCCCTCTTCTCCTTGAACAAAAACCAGTACGTCGGATCCTCTCCGGCGGGCGCTCTCTCGAACTCGGGGTCGTAGGCGTAGTTCTTCTTCAGGAATTTCTCTATCCTGAGCACCCTCTCGTAATCGTTCTTGGCTCCTTCGGTTACCCTGATCGCAAGCCTTTTTATCGCCTCGAACTCCGCCCCGTTCATCTCTATCTTCGCCAACTTCCCGATTGCCTTCTCAACCTTCATCGCGTGGGCGGTCGAAACCGCGAAGTACGGTTTGTCGCACTTAGCGACGTAAGTTCCGGTGCTCGAGTTGTATCCCGCCTTGATCGACACGTAACACGTATCCTTCGAAACGGGTATGTGCCCGTCGAAAGGGACGATCGGCGTTACCTTGTATCTCGTCATGTGGGGAGATAGCACGAGCTCGGGTTTGTCCCTATAGCTCACCCTATCCTCCACCCAGACCCCGTTCACGTACTCTGAGGACGTGTAGAGCCTCATGTGGTTGGTGTAGGCGTTCAAACCTTCTACGAAGAATACGGGAAGCTGGGGGGGATTGAAGGGTTTTCTAACGTTGCAGGAGGTCGTCTTGGTCAGGGTGGCGGGGAGCTTCTTCAACTCCTCCCACTTCTCGCTCCCGGCTCCGGCGGGTTTTTCGAACGGGCCAGCCCCTATGAAACCCTCGAGCCCGGTCTTGTTGAAGTTGAGGGACGATACGAATCCCAAGAGTAGGGAGAGTCCGAACAGGAGTAAAACCAAACCGGCAATTTTTCTAATAAACATGATATTGCACGTTTGGGGACGGTGGATATTAATCTATCGATGCCCCGACGTTCCTCGCCCTCGTAACCAAGGTGTCGCATTCGATTCCCCTCTCCTCGAAGTATTTCCTCAGATCCCTCTCGATGGCCTTCGCGTCGGTATCCGTTACGGCGTAAACGCAAGGCCCGGTAGAGCTCATCCCGAGCGCTACGTCGAGAGCGTTCCATATGAGATCCCCGTACATGTCTATCTCCGCCCTCTTGAATCCTAACCTCTGTATTCTCGAAACGGCGAAGCTGAAGGAGTCGAGATCCTCCTCCACCACCGCGGGTAGCATCTTCATGAGCACGAGATGACAGATCTCCCTGACGTCCTCTACGGGGACGGGACACGCCTTTTTAAAAAGGTCGACCTCTCTCCTTCCGTAAAATCCGCTTAGCTTCGGAACGGCGAGAACGATCTTCCAGTCCGGGAAATCCAACCTCGCAATAGTAGGAGCGGGACTGGCGTTGCTTACAGACGACGGAAGGAAGTCGGGCTTTTCCCTCCTCGAATGCCCTCCATCGACGACGAACCCACCCCTCTCGAAGACTGCCACCCCTATTCCCGAGGTTCCCCCCCTCCCCACGATCCTCGCGAGCTCCCTCACGCTCATGTTCAAATCGTAAAGGGCGTCGAAGGCTTTGGCCACGGCGAGGCTTATCTGCGTTCCGCTGCCCAAACCGACGTGAGCCCTGTAGTCCGATAACACCCTCACGCGTATTCCTCCGCCGAACTTGCTCGATAGGGTCTTCGCAACCGCCGTGAACCTCTCCCTGTTGAGGCAATCGCCCTCCACGATAACGTCCTCGCTCTCCTCCGCAACGATCTCCACGTAGGGCTCCTCCAACGCCAGTCCAACTCCCCCGTCCACCCTTCCCAAGCTCCCGTTCATGTCTATGAGCGTTATGTGGATTCTCGACGGCGTCCTTATCCTCACGCCCATCCCCCGACGTTCACCTTTAGCTCAGTCGTTCTGATATACCCTTCGCCGTCTATGAGTATCGCCTTCGGCGCTATCGTAGGCGTTCCCTTTCCAGTTAAAAGTCTAACTACCTCGCAAACTTGGAGGGCGCACGTCAGGGTGTAGCTGAGCGGATTTCTCTCAACGTTCGGCCTCTCGACCTCGAAGAACGATATCCCGTCTGGGAGGAACGTGGTGACGAAGTCGGGAATGAAAGGAGCCCCTATCCTCTCCGCAACGACGGCCGAGGCCTCCAAGTGTTTGTGCGCTATCACAACGTCCACCCCTCTCAGCTGTCTCTTCAACTCCTCCCCGTCGTGGTAGAGGTAAGACACGATGTTCGTGCTCCCCATCGGGTGGATGATGTCGTAATCGTTCGCCTCGAGCATGCAGAGGCTGACGTCTATCCTTACGTCGTTGGGGGTTACGAAGTCTCCCACGTACCTAACGCATCCGATCCCCATCCTCCACAGGAGCTCAACTATCAGCCTGCTACCCACCACACCGACGCTGAACTTTTCGAGCATCAACTTGCTTTGGATGGGACGGATTAAAGTTTAGCGAAAGTTCAATTAGTTGTCGCAACCGACGATCGATCATGAAGGTATTCGATACGCACATACACTCCGAGGGGAGGAGCGTTGAGGATCTCGAGGAGATGGCGAGGGGAGGGGTGTACAAAGCCGTAACCTGCGCCTTCTACCCCATCGTTCCCGAATATCCCGAAACCCTCTTGGATCACTTCAGGAAGCTGACGGAGTTCGAGGTGGAGAGGGGAAGGAGCGCTGGGATGGAGATCCTTCCCGCTTTGGGGGTGCATCCGAGATGCATTCCGCCGAGATACGAGGTCGTGATCGGCAGGTTGGAGGAGTTCGAGTGCGTCGCGTTCGGGGAGATAGGGCTGGAGACGGGGAGCGAGGTAGAGGTTGATGTTTTCGTCGAGCAGCTGAAGCTGGCGATGAAGATGGACAAACCGTGCATAATCCACACCCCAAAGAGGAACAAGGTCGAGATCACGGGAAAGATACTTAAGATACTCGAAGATCTCGGATTTCCGGAGGATCTCGCCGTCGTAGATCACGCCACCGAGGATACAGTGGAGGAGATACTGAAAGCGGGATACTTCGCCGGTCTTACGGTTCAGAAGGGTAAGCTCAGCCCGGAGGAAGTGGAGAGGATAGTTTCAAAGTACGGATTCGACAGATTCGTCATAAACAGCGATACGGGTTTCGATAGGGCTGAAAAGCTCGCAACGGTGAAGGCGATCGAGAGGTTGGGGTTCGATAGGAACGATCTGGAGAAGCTCGCCTTCAAAAACGCTGAGAGAATATTTCAGATGTAAACCTTCCATTCAGCCGGAGAACTCTTCTTCCTTTCTAGTTCCCTGCCGGCCATCTGAAGAAGGGTCAACGCAACCTCCGTCGGAACGTACTTGTCCCTCTCCCTGTCCACCCATATCCTCTTCGCCCTCTCCAACACCTCCCAGCTGAAGTAGTCCTTCAGTTCGAGAAGGCTCTGGAAGACGAGCCTGTCGAACACCGTCGCGGGAACGTAGCACTCCCTCTCTTCCTCGCAACTGCACAACCCGAACAGTTTCTTAACGCAGATTTTTTCCTCGTACTCAACCCTCCCGATTGTGTCGCCCATCAGCTCCATCTCTATTCTACCGATGCCCTCCATTATCCTATCCAGCACGTCAGGCGGTATCATGTGATGTCGGTTTCCTTTACTTCATTTAAACCTTTTTATTTCATTTAGAGATGAGTATTTAGATAATCATTATTATCTCTTGCATATCTTCACGAAGTTCTCGTAGAACTTCTCGCCCATCTCCGTGTGGTAAACCTCGGGATGCCACTGAACCCCGTAGATTGGCTTGCTCTTGTGCCTCATGGCCTCTATATCGCAAATGTCGGACTCGGCAAGTTTCTTGAAGTTCTCGGGCAACCTCTTCACCTCGTCCATGTGGCTCGCCCAGACCTTTATCTCCTTCGGCAATCCCTCGAATATCTCGTCGTCCTCCACGATCCTCACCCTAACCTCCGCGTAACCGCCTGCCCTTCCCCTTCCAACTTCCCCGCCGAACACCTTGGCTATCAGCTGGTGACCCAAGCATATTCCGAGTATGGGAACGTCTAACTCCTTCACGTAAAGCTCGCAGTTCCCCGTTCTGTCGAGGGACGGCCCTCCTCCCAGCACGATCCCATCCACGTCCTTCAACTCCTCTACGGGGGTCGTGTTCTCTATAAGCTTGGTCTCGACTCCGAGATCCCTTAAAGTCCTGTGGATCAGGTGGTTGTATTGGCCGTAATTGTAAACAACGTATATCTTGACCATACGCAGAAGAGACTGCCGGAGTGGATATAAC
>CAZQJR010000008.1:0-4083 GCA_964592825.1 uncultured archaeon
ATCGCGTACTTGAACTTCTCGTCGAACTCGTCCTCGTCCTTGCTCTTAAGCACATCCCCCGAAATCACGAACTCGACCTTGAAGTAATCCTTAACGCCGAGATGGGACTCCATCTTCTCAAGCTTTAAGTCGGTAACGTCGCTCGATACCATCACGACCGTATCCTCATCCAGATACTTCTTTACGAATTCGAGAAACGAATCCTTACCGAACAGATACGTCGGCATATGAAACCGTTCGATCGTAAGAATAAAACCTTTATGCATTTAAACTCCACGCCCGAGCATGAGAGAAAAGATCCTGAAGATTTTGGAGGAGTACGATCAAGATCGCATAACCGTGGCCACCCTCGGCAGTCATTCGGCGCTAAACATACTCAAAGGAGCGAAGGACGAGGGTTTCAGGACTTTGTGTATTTGTAGGAGGAAGGAGAGGATAATATACGAGAGCTTCGGCGTCGCGGATGAGATAATCGAGATCTCCGACTACCCCGATCTCCTAAACGGGAAGCTTCAGGAGAGGCTTAGGAGCATGAACGTCCTAATGATCCCGCACGGTTCTTTCAACGCCTATTTGGGAAGGCTGGACGAGTTGATGATACCCATCTTCGGAAACAGGGAGCTCATGCTCTGGGAGACTGATAGGGCTAAGCAGAGGGAATGGCTCGAGAGGGCGGGTCTTAAGATGCCGAGGAGGTTCGAAAGGCCGGAGGAAATAGAGGGAATAGCCATAGTGAAGTATCCGGGGGCGATGGGGGGGAGGGGATACTTCCTAACGACCGGCCCGGAGGACTTCTACGAGAAGGTGGAGAGGCTGATAAGGGAGGGAATAATCGGGAAAGAGGACGTCGATAAGGCGGAGATTCAGGAGTACATCGTGGGGGCGAACGTTTACTTCTCGTACTTCTACTCCCCGATCCTCAACAGGGTGGAGCTGATCGCCGTAGACAGAAGGTACGAGCCCGTAGACGGTTTGGGAAGGATCCCGGCCAAGGTTCAGATCGATTCCGGCGTCGAGCCAACCTACACAGTTATAGGGAACTTCCCAGTGGTGCTGAGGGAGAGCCTTCTGGCTAAAGTAATAGAGGCGGGGTGGAGGGTGGTAGAGGTTTCCAAGAGCATAGCCCCGCCGGGGATGGTAGGGCCGTTCTGCTTGGAGGCGGTATTCGACGACAACGCGGAGATGTACGTATTCGAAATATCCGCGAGGATAGTGGCCGGAACGAACGTCGGCGTGCCCAACTCGATATACTCCTACGTCCTCTGGGGGGAGAACATGTACATGGGCAGGAGGATAGCGAGGGAGATAAGGATGGGGATAGAGAGGGATAGGCTGGAGGAGATGGTGTATTGATAATCAAAAATCATTAATATAGCGACTTGCGAGCATGTATCATGTTCCCCCTCTACACCCTCGAAAACTGCGTTGCCTGTAAGGTTTGCGCCAAAGCCTGTCCGAACGATGCGATCGCGATCGACGTTGAAGTGAAGTTCGATGGAAGGAGGTTTCTCAGATCATACGAGATCGATTACTCCAAGTGCGATTCTTGTATGAAGTGCGTCGAGAAGTGTAAAAGGGGAACGATAGTTGGTGTGGAAGGTGAAAAACCCGAGGGTAGGTTTGAGTTGAGGGATCTAATCGAACTGAAGAGGGAGCTCGGATTGAAGGCGAAGAGGAAATCGACGTTCGTCGATGAATGTTTCGGCTGTCTTTTCTGCTTCCTCACGTGCCCCGTGGGTGCGGTGGGATACGAGGATTCGGGGGAGTACAGAACGATAACGATCGACGGAGATCTCTGCGAGGGTTGTGGGATGTGCGTGAAGAACTGCCCCAACCAAGCCCTTTCGATAGTTGAGGTGTGAGGTATGAGGGTCAAGTTGCCAAAGAAGTTCGTGGAGGGGAAATACTTCCTGAACTTGAAGGTTAAGGTCATCGATTCGGGGCTGTGCAGTCATTGCGGAACCTGCTCGGCGGTATGTCCGGCGTACGGAATAGTAGTTGATCCGAGCAAGCCCATAGACTTTCCGGGATGGGAGGAGGACTGCATAGACTGCGGGATGTGCGTGAGGTTCTGTCCGAGGTGGGATTACGACCCGAAGGAGGGGCTTGGCGAATACCACGAGATCTTCTCAGCCAAATCCAAGAGGTTTGAGGGGCAGGATGGTGGGATCGTAACCGAAATCCTCGCCATAGCCTTGGAAGAGGGGATTATAGACAGAGCGGTGGTGGTTGGAAGGGACGAGCTTTGGAGACCGGTGGCGAGGATCGTAACCGGGGTTGAGGAACTCGAAGAATGCGCTGGAACGAAGTACAGCTTCTCCCCATCGATGCTTGAGTTGAGGAAGGCCATTTTTAGAGGGAAGAGGATCGGTTTCGTCGGAACGCCGTGTATGGTTTCGGGAGTGAGGAGCCTGCAGAGACTCAAGTCTTTCAGAAACGTCGTGCTTGTTGTAGGGCTGTTCTGCATGGAGAACTTCTACTACGAAGCCTTAGTTGAATTCTTGAGGGAAAAGGGGATCGAAATGCGCAACGTGGAAAAGCTGGGAATAAGAAAGGGTAGGTTCTTCGTAATGATCGACGGAGAGGAGAGGTCATTCCCAGTGAAGGAACTCGAAAGTTTGGTTCCTTCCGGATGCAAGAGGTGTAAGGACTTCACAGCCGTTGAGAGTGACGTAAGCGTCGGCAGCGTTGGAAGTCCCGACGGCTATTCGACAGTCGTGATTAGGACGGAGATTGGAAGGAAGATTGCAGAGATTTTGAAGGAGAGATGCGAATTGGGTGAAGTGAATTTGAAGCCGATAGAGAAGCTATGTAAGATGAAGGCGGAGAGGTGCGAAGTTTGAAAAAAATTTAAAATCCTTACGGATTAAGATCTACGATGCTCAGTTTTAGGTTCAAGTGCAACAGCGAGGACGGTGGATTAACCCACTACGTCATGCAAAGTGAAGAAAGTCCATTCTAAAATTATTTTTTGTGGTGAATGAGCATGGATTACGCTTTAAGTAAGGTCAAAATTGAAGGACTGGACAAGTACATCTACATCAATCCCGACACGAACTTCTGGGCTTACGCAGATGAGAGCGAGGAGAAAGAAGTAATCAGGAAGTTCGAAGAAGTTAAAGACGAACTAATCGAGGAGATGAGAAGGCACAGATTCGAGGTGAAGGTTAGGACTGCGTACGTAAACGTAACGGACAGGTGTAATGCGGATTGCCCTTACTGCTACATACCGAGAGAGATAAGGAAAGGCGGAAAGTCGATGAGCAGGGACGAGCTCGACACAATCCTCAACTTTCTGCTCGAGTGCGGAGTTGAGTGGATTATATTCCACGGTGCTGAACCACTAATAGAGAAGGAGATGATATTCGACGCAATAGACAGCTATCCTTTCAAATTTGGAATCCAGACGAACGGATTTCTGCTCGAAAAAGAGGATGCAGAGTTTTTGATGAAAAAGGGAGTCAACGTCGGAATTTCCTTCGATTCTCCTGTTGAGGAGGTCGAGGATTACCTCAGGGGAAGGGGGCATTACTCCAAGGTTATGGAAATACTCGGATGGTTCAAGGGTTACGAAAAGTTCAGCGTTATAACCACTGTAACTTCCCGGAACTGCACACACCTTTCCAGAATGATAGATCTGCTTGCAGGAAAAGTCCCGGTAGTTCTGATGAACATCGTTAGAGGAACTTCAGCGGGAGGAAGGGAAATGAGAGTTGACGCTGCCGGGGAGTTTATAAAGGCCGTGGAAAGGGCAATTGAGCATACAAAGAATGGCAGGAGAATAGTCGTTGGCGATTTCGCAAACATCGTTCTTGGCATAATCGCCCCTTCCGCAAGGGTTCTCCAGTGCGACGTCTCTCCATGTGGGGCTGCGAGGAGGTTTATCGCGGTTGCGACGGACGGTTTTTATCCATGCAGCGAGTTCATAGGGCTGAAGGAGTTCAGATACAAACCCGAAAGCTACACCAGAGCGGGATTCAGAAACATGCTTGAGACTTTCGGAAAGGTGAGGGAAAGGATCGTGGAAAGAATACCCGAATGCATGGACTGCGTTTTTAGGAACATATGCGGAAGTCCCTGTCC
>CAZQJR010000009.1:0-6159 GCA_964592825.1 uncultured archaeon
CCAGATTGAATACACCTCCCTGACCTCCTCGGGAATCCTTATCCAGCGGTCTTCCGCGAACTCCTGCCTTATCAGTTCCATCGGAAAGATCGGCTTCAGATCCTCCGGCTTGACCGGCTCCTTCGTAACCGGATGCAACGGTGGAGGCAACGGTTCGGGCAGGTCGGGAAGGATGTTGTACCACCTCTTGGGCAGAAACTCCTCTCCGATCACGACCTTCCGCATGCTTTGTTAGATCTTAGCAAGGCAGATAAAGGTTTGGACAACAACTTTAAACGCACGCACGAAACCAACGCTATGCCATACGATGACAAATACTGGCAGAAGGAGGAGATTCTGCCGAGGAAGGAGCTCGAGGAGATACAGCTGAAGAGGTTTAGATGGGTCGTTAGGCACGCTTACGATAACGTTCCATTCTACAGAAGGAGGTTCAGGGAGGCGGGGGTTCACCCTGACGACGTTAGAAGGTTGGAGGATTTGGCGAAGCTTCCGTTCACGACCAAGGAAGACCTAAGGGAGAACTACCCCTTCGGCCTCTTCGCGGTTCCGAAGGAGAAGCTCGTGAGGGTTCACACCTCAAGCGGAACTTCGGGAAAGCCCAAGGTCGTCGGATACACGGCGAGGGATCTTGAGAACTGGGTAAACCTCTGTGCGAGATGCCTTTACATGGTCGGGCTTAGGGAGAAGGATGTTTTCCAGAACATGGTTAGCTACACGATGTTTACGGGCGGTCTGGGAATGCATTACGGGGCGGAGAGGATCGGGGCGATGGTCGTGCCTTCGGGAACGGGGAACACGAAGAGGCAGATAGAGTACATGCTCGATTTCGGAACGACTGCGATCCACTGCACCCCGAGCTACGCCCTGCACATAAAGGAGGTCGCGGAGGGAATGGAGATCGATCCCAAGGAGATAGGGCTGAGGATAGGATGCTTCGGAGCGGAACCTTGGAGCGAATCGACGAGAAAGAAGCTTGAGGACGCCTTCGGTCTTAAGGCCTTCGATTCCTACGGACTGAGCGAGATGAACGGGCCGGGGGTGGCTTTCGAGTGCGAGGAGCAGAACGGCTTGCACGTATGGATAGACCACTACATCGTTGAGATCGTCGATCCCGAAACCGGAGAACCGCTTAGCGATGGGGAGAAGGGAGAGCTCGTCCTCACACCTCTAACGAAGGAAGCCCTGCCCCTAATAAGGTATAGGACGGGGGACATAACGTTCGTAATGGACGACGAGTGTTCCTGCGGGAGGACGCATCCGAAGATACACAGGATACTCGGCAGGGCGGACGACATGATAATAGTGAGGGGAATAAACGTCTTCCCGAGCCAGATAGAGCACGTTCTGATGAGCATTCCCGAGGTGGGGGACAACTATCAGGTGGTGATAACGAGGAAGGGGGCGCTGGATGAGATAACGGTTAGGGTGGAGGTTAAGGACGAGTTCTTCACCGGTGAGCTCTCGGACATTGAGAGGTTGAGGAAGAAGATTCAGGACAGGCTTAGGGAGGAGTTGGGGTTGAGAACGAACGTCGAGCTGGTGGAGAAGGGGACGCTCGAAAGGTTCGAGGGGAAGGCGAGGAGGGTCGTGGATATGAGAAAGGAGCTTTAGACCCTGTAAACGTTCGCGTTCGAAAGTTCGGCTATCGTTTCGATGTAAGACGGCTCGAATCCCCTCCGGGTATCGTATATTTCGAGCCTAACGTCGTTCTTCCTCAACGCCTTGCAAAGAGCCTCCAGTTCCTCCCTAACCGACCCGCCCATGGGAGCGTTCGCCTTACCGTCCGTAATCAAAACGGCTCTTACGACCGATTTTTTGTTCTTCGCCCTGAACGCCTTCGACAACCTCAACAGGGTCATGAGAGCGGAGGAAAGTGGCGTTCTCCCCCCCACCTCCACGTCGTCAAGAGCCCTCATCACCTCCGTGTAAACCCTCGTAGGGGGAACCACGACCCTCGCGCTCCTTCCCCTGAACGTAACGAGAGATAGGTAGTCCCTCTTCACGTAACCGTTCTCCACGAACCTCTTAGCAACTCCCTTCGCCACCGCGATCCTCCTCTTGGCCATCATGCTACCGCTCGCGTCGAGAACGATCACCGTAAGCCTCGGCAACCTGACCCTCCTAACCCTCACCCTAACGTCCTCCGGCCTCACCTCCCTCCTTCCGTTCGCCCAAGCGGTTCTAAGGGTGGCGACCAAGTCCACGTCCGTGAGGTCGCTGTGCGGAACGCTGTATATCTGGTATCCGTGGGGAAACCCAACCACTGTCGCTCTTTCGTCCCTCGCCCCCCTCCTACCCATCCCATCTTTTCCGCCCTCTCCCTTCGGAACGTCAATCTTAACGTCCTCAGTATCCGGCTTGAATCCACCCATTCCTCCCTTTCCACCTTCCCCTCCCCTACCACCACCTCCACTCTTCGGAGCGACGAAGGGTCTGTCCTTCACCCTGTGCGGTAATGCAAGTTCCATCGCCCTCTTGAGATCCTCGACGTTCACCTTCCTTCTCCCCTCCAACGCGGCGATGGCTTTCGCCGTTCTTATGGTCGTTATCTCCGCCCTGTGCGTCTTTATTCCCATGTCCACTATCGTTCTAACGAGCAGTTCGAGGAGGTCTTCTCCTATCTCCACCTTTCCCAGAATCTCCCTCGCCCTCTCTATCCTCCTCCTCAACTCCCTCTGCTTCCCCTCGTACTTCTTTCTGAATCCGGAGGGATCCTCCCTGAACTCCTCCACCCTCCTCAAAATCTCCAACCTCTGCTCGACATCGCCTATAGCCTCGACCCTAACGAACAATCCGAACCTGTCGAGGATCTGAGGTCTGAGTTCACCCTCCTCGGGGTTCATGCTTCCAACAAGAATGAACCTCGCCGGATGCTTCAGGCTTATTCCCTCCCTCTCGACGACGTTCCAACCCATCGCGGCGGAATCGAGCAGGACGTCGGCAACGTAATCGTCGAGAAGGTTGACCTCGTCTATGTAGAGTATGTTCCTGTTGGCTCTCGCGAGTATCCCCGGTTGTAACGCCCTTATCCCCTCCCTCAGCGCCCTCTCGACATCTATCGTTCCTACGAGCATGTCGACAGTGACGCTCAGCGGTAGATCCACGACGCTCATCTTCCTTCTCTCTACCTCTATCTCACCTCTCTCCGCCCTCCTCCTGCACTCCTCGCACATTTCGAGCTCGTTACGGGGGTTGCAGTTGAAGGGACAACCCCTAACAACCTCGATTTCGGGAAGAACATCGGCAAGAGCCCTGACCATCGTCGACTTTCCGCAACCCTTGTCCCCGCTGAGCAGCACACCTCCTATGGAAGGATTAACGGCGTTACACAACAGAGCCAGTTTGGCCTTCTCCTGCCCGACTATGGCGGTAAAGGGAAATACGAACATCCTACGCACCCTCTATGAACTTGACGGCCTTCTCAAATATAACCTTCGCGTCCTCGAGGGATCTCTCCGCCACCTCCTTCGTGACCCTCCTCATATAACCCCCGTCTATTTCCGACTTGATGTCGACCGCCCTATAGATCTTCGAACAGTCCTCCCTGCTCAACCCTATCTCGTCCTTGTGAAGGCAGACCACGTGGACGGCATCCTCTACGGTCTTCGTCCCTATGTCCATCGCCGATGCGAGAGCCCTGACGGTGTGAAATATGGCGTAGCAGGACGAGACGCAACACTCCTCGAACCTACCCTCCTCGAGCGCCCTCTCCGCGTCCTCGAGCATTTTCCTCGCCTCTTCGATCCTCAGTGCGACGTCCGATTTCATCGACTCGACTTCTGTTTCGAAGGAGATATAACTATCGCGCATCCCACTCCCCTCTTGCTGACCTCCACACCCTTGCTCATCCTCCCCTGCTTAGGAATCCTCCCGACGGAAACCCTTATGGCGTGCCCGTCTTTGGTGAAGATGAGTACGTCCTCTTTTCCTTCGACGAATTCAACCACCGCCAGATTTCCCTTTATTCCCACAACGCCCATCGAACCCCTGTTCGTCTTCCTAAACGCCTCGAGCTCCGTCCTCTTTCCCAGACCGTCTTCGCTCAGGAGTAGCAGATACCTCCCCTTCCCCACGCTCATCCAAGCTACCGTATCGCCGTCCCTAAGGTTCACCGCCCTAACGCCTCTGGCGTTCCTACCCTTCCTCGGAACCTCCTCCGCATCGAACCTGACGACGTAACCGAGCCTCGTCCCTATCACAACGTCTCCCCTGCCGTAAAGCCTCGCGAACGCCACCCTCGTCGAAGACGCTATGATTCCCGCCCTCTTGGCGTTCGCGAAATCCCTCAACGGCGTCCTCTTTATGTGCCCATCCTCGGTCAGGATTACTACATCGCCTCCATCGAAATCGTCAACCGCGATCGCCGAAACCACTCTTTCCTTCTCCGCCAAACCCAAGAACTTCCTAACGCTCACACCCTTTCCCGTTCTATCCTGCTTCGGGATCTCGTGAACGGGAAGCCAGTACGCCTTTCCCACGTCCGTGAACACGAGCAGTTTCTGCTTCGTGTTGCAAAGCACGGCGAAGACGGGGGTGTCTTCCTCCCTCAACGGCATTCCCAAAACGCCCACCCCTCCCCTTCCCTGCGTCCTGAACTCCAGATCGCACCTCTTGAAGTATCCGTTGGCGGTGAAGATTACGACGTTCTCCTCCACACCTACGAGCTCCTCCGCCCCTATCTCCTCCTCTTCCTCCACTATAGCCGTCCTCCTACCGTCTCCGTACTTCCTCTTGAGGTACTCGAGCTCCTCAACGATTATCTCGTCTATCCTTCCGACGTCCTCCAACACGGCCTTAAGCTCCGCTATCCTCCTCCTCAAACTCTCGTGCTCCTCCAGCAGGTCGGAAATCTGCTTCGACGTTAACCTCTGCAGTCTCATCTGAAGTATGGCCTCCGCCTGTCTTTCGCTCAGACCGAAGCTTTCTTTTAGCCTCTCCTTAGCCTCCTCGGGCGAAACGCTCCCCTTTATCACATCCACTACCCTGTCGAGGTTCTCGACCGCTACCTTCAGCCCTTCCACCACGTGAAGCCTGTCCTCCGCCTTCCTAAGCTCGAACTCCGTTCTCCTCCTCACCACTTCCCTCCTGTGCCTCACGTAGCACGCTATCATTTCCTTGAGGCTCAGCACCCTCGGCTCCCCGTCAACTAAGGCGAGGTTTATTATCCCGTAGGTCGTCTGAAGGGGGGTAAACGCGTAAAGCTTCTTCAAAGCGGTTTCGGCACTCGCATCACTCCTCAACTCAACCACTACCCTTATCCCCTCCCTGTCCGACTCGTCCCTGACCGTCTTCGCCTCCTCAAGCTTCCCGCTCCTTATCAGATCCGCTATCTTCTCCACGAGCTTGGCCTTGTTCACCATGTAGGGGATCTCCCTTATCACTATCGCCCCGTCCTCCACCTCCACCCTTCCCCTGATCACTATCCTTCCCTTCCCCGTCTCGTACGCCTCTCTTATCCCCTTAACACCGACTATAACCCCTCCGGTCGGAAAATCGGGACCCTTGACGAACTTCATCAGCCCCTCAACGTCTATGTCGGGATCCCTTATGTAGGCCTTTATGGCCTCGCACACTTCGGTGAGGTTGTGGGGGGGTATGTTGGTCGCCATCCCCACCGCTATCCCCGTGCAACCGTTGACGAGAAGATTCGGAAGTTTAGCAGGCAGGACGACCGGCTCCTTCAGCGTCGCGTCGAAGTTAGGTTGGAAGTCAACCGTCTCCTTGTCTATGTCCTCCAAAAGCTCCTCAGCGAGCTCCGTGAGTCTACATTCTGTGTACCTCATCGCAGCTGGTTCGTCGCCGTCTATGGATCCGAAGTTTCCCTGCCCGTCTATGAGGGGATACCTCATCACGAAGTCCTGAGCCATCCTGACAAGAGCCTCGTAAACGGGCTGATCTCCGTGGGGGTGGTATTTACCCAACGTCTCTCCCACGACCCTCGCGCACTTCCTGTAGGGTCTGTCGTGCCTGAGCCCCATCTCGTACATCGTCCAAAGGATACGACGCTGAACCGGCTTTAGACCGTCCCTAACGTCCGGAAGGGCTCTTCCCACTATTACGCTCATCGCGTAATCGAGATACGAACTCTTGAGCTCTTCTGCAATGTCCCTGACGAGTTCCATGTCAATCCGATTCGGTTACGATATGTTATAGGTTGCG
>CAZQJR010000010.1:0-9344 GCA_964592825.1 uncultured archaeon
GAGCTAACGACGGAGGAAGCTTTCAAAGTCGTCGATCAGATAACGGAGTTCGGCCAGCCCTATCCGCTCGTAATAGTGACGGGCGGAGATCCGCTCATGAGGAAGGATCTGTTCGAAATCTTGGATTACGCGGTTTCGAAGGGGCTCAGGGTTGCGATAGCGTTCAGCGGGACGAAGCTGGCGACGAAGGAAAAGATAGAAAAGATGAAAGAAATAGGCGTTGCGAGGATCGCGATAAGCTTGGACGGTAGCAATTCAGAGATACACGATCACTTCAGGGGAAGAACGGGAACGTTCGAGACGAGCTTAAGGATTTTGAAGGACGCCAAGGATGTCGGAATTTCGAGGCAGATCAATACAACAGTTACGACGTTCAACGTCTTCGATCTGCCGAACATCATGAGGATATGCTTGGAGAACGAGGTCGCGTTGTGGGATGTCTTTTTCGTCGTCCCGACTGGAAGGGCTAAGGCGGACATGATGCCTTCTGCCCAAGAGTTCGAGGACATCCTATGCTGGCTGTACGATGTGAGCAAAGAAACCCCGTTGAACGTCAAGAGCTCCGCTGCGTGCCACCTGAGGAGGATAGAGTACATGAGGGATCACGGAATTTACGATCTAAAGCTCGGGGAGACTTATTACAGGCTTAAGGAGAAGCTTGAGGAGATAAGGAGGGAGATGGGGCTCGAAGGATACAAAAAGGATAAGAAGATAGTTGCGGGAGCTCACGGGAGAAGTTTGGCCGACGGAATAAGAAGGATGACTGGAATTACAGACGGCAGGGGGATGTTCTTCATAAGTCACATCGGTGAAGTCTATCCGAGCGGATTTCTTCCTTTGGTTGCAGGAAACGTTAGAGAGAAGACGCTGAAAGAAATATATATGAACTCGCCGATATTCAGGGATCTCAAGGATCCGAACAAGCTCAAAGGCAAGTGCGGGAAGTGCGAATACAGGTTCATATGCGGCGGAAGTAGGGCGAGGGCTTACGCTATGACGGGAGATTACCTTGCTCCAGAGCCGAGGTGCATTTACGTGCCGAAGGCTTTAAGGAAAGGAAAATGAAAAGCAAGGTATTCCCTCGAATATTATGAAGAATAAAAATTAAAAATTTATAAATTAAATGTTACGAAAAATTTTGAGACATTTGACTTTATTAATATCAATACCGTAAATACCAGCTAATGAAAAAAGAACTTGCAATTATCTTAGAAAAACTGCAAGGATTCAGGAATCCGAAGATAGAGCTCGAGCAATACGTAACCCCACCGTCGCTCGCATCCGAAATAGTGGTTACCGCAGAGCTGATGGGCGATCTCGAGCTCGTGATCGATTTGGGATGCGGAACTGGAATTCTTGCCATAGCTTCAGCACTGCTCGGGGCTAAAGCGGTGGGATTCGACATTGACGCCGAAGCTCTTAGGATAGCGAGAAAGAACGCTAAAGCGGTGGAGGTTCAAGTGGACTTCGTTCTGAGCGACGTGAGATTCGTGGAGGTCAGTAGGAGGGGAACGGTAATCATGAACCCGCCATTCGGAATTCAGAGGAGGCACGCGGACAGACCGTTCCTCTTCAAAGCCATGGAGATAGCGGATGTCATCTACACGATCCACTCCGCCGGAAGCGAGAGATTTATAAGGAGGGTTTGCGCCGAAAACGGTTTCGAGGTCACGCATCTCTGGCGGTACAAAATACCGCTAAAGAGAACCTACGCGTTTCACGAAAAAGAATTTAAATGGATAGCCGTAGAGGTTTATAGGCTGAGGAGGATATGAGGTTCGTTTTGCCGGGGGATAGGATAGGTTGTGTTGAGGAGTTCGAAGTTGGGGAGGGTGTTTACGAGGAGAATGGCGAGCTCTACGCGAGCGTTGCCGGATGGCTGGTTTTTGAAGGGAGGAGGGTGAGGGTAGAGCCGGTAAACAGGATTCCGAAGCTCGAGAGCGGGGACGTAATCATTGGAAAGGTCGTCGACGTCAGGAGCTCGGTGGCTCTGATAAGGCTTGAGAGAAAAATTGGACACGACAGGAGCTTGGTCAGATGCCCCGTAGGGGTTCTGCACGTCTCCAACGTCAGGGAAGAGTTTCAGAAGGACATGGGTTCGGCCTTCAGGTTCGGAGACATCGTTAAGGTCAGGATTTTGGACGAGGGGCTGAGGCTTTCGACGAAGGGGGAGGATCTGGGAGTGATAAAGTCAAGATGCAGGAAGTGCGGTGAGGAGCTAATTTTGGACGGAGATAAGCTTAAATGCCCGAAGTGCGGGAATGTCGAAGACAGGAAAATTTCGTCCGATTACGGAAAGGGGGTGCTGTGATGGAGGTAAAGGTGTTGGAGATGGGCGACAACTACGTGAAGTTGCTCGTGAAGGGTGAAGATCACACGTATCTGAACCTCCTCCAGTATTACCTTCTGCAGGATGAGAGCGTCGTGATCGCGAAGTATCACATCCCCCATCCCCTAACCGGTGAGCCTGAGCTATTCGTCAGGACGGATGGAAAAAAGAGTCCGCTCGAAGCTATAAGGGATGCAAACAAGAGGATAATCGAAGCATGCGAGGAACTGCTATCGCAGATCTGAGTTGGAAGGAATTGCTCGACACGATGGAGAGGGAGGCGAGGAAGAGAGGTGCTCCGGTTTACTCCTTCAAGGGTAGGCGAAATCCGTTCCAGATACTCGTTTCTGCCGTTCTGAGTACGAGAACGAGGGACGAGCAGACGATAAGGGTTTGCGAGAGGTTATTCGAGGTCGTGAAGAGTCCGGAGGACATACTGAGGCTCGGAGAGAAGCTCGAAGATCTTATCAGAGGGGTCGGATTTCACAGAACCAAGGCGAGGAATCTGAGAAGGATTTCCGAGATTCTGATCGAGGAGTACGATTCTAAGGTTCCGGATAGTCTCGAAGATCTCCTGAAACTGCCCGGAGTTGGCAGGAAGGTGGCGAACATAGTTCTGGCGAATGCGTTCGGAAAGCCGGCGATAGCCGTAGATACGCACGTCCACAGGATAGCGAACAGGATGGGTATAGTGAGGACGAGAAGGCCGGAGGAAACCGAAAAGGAGCTCATGAAAATAGTTCCGAAGGAGCTATGGCATAGGGTGAACAAACCCTTCGTGGGCTTTGGGCAGACCGTTTGCAAGCCCCAGAGGCCTCTGTGCGAGGAATGTCCGTTTAGGGATGTCTGTGCTACAGGAACTTCTCCTTCAACCCCTCCACCTTCCCGACGATCCTGTCTTCATCCATCGTGAGGACTATCCCGTCTTCAACTATCAACTCCCCGTCCACTATCACGTGGCTGACCTCGCACCCGTAGCTCGCGTAAACTATGCTGTGTAGGGGGTCGTAAACGGGGCAGTGGTTAAAGCGACGGTCGATGATTATCACGTCCGCGAGCTTTCCCTGCTTAAGCTCCCCCCCATCCATCTTGTAAGCCCTGTATCCGTTCTTAGTCGCCATTTCGAGCACGTCCTTCGCGTGCAGAGCGTCGGCCCTGCCGGTTGCGACCTTCTGCAGGAGCGATGTGAGCTTTATCTCCTCGAAGAGGTTGTACGTGTTGTTCGAAGCGGCCCCGTCGGTTCCCAAGCAGACGTTTATCCCCAACCGAACCATGTCAACGACCCTTGCAATGCCAGATGCCAACTTCAGGTTGCTGACAGGGCAGTGGACGACGCTGACTCCCCTTTCCTTCAATATCTTAAGCTCCTCGTCGTCGAGCCATATTCCGTGCGCTATGACCGTGCGATCGTCCAAAAATCCTATGTCGTCGAGCAACCTTACGGGGGTCTTACCGTATCTCCTTTCGATCTCCTCAACCTCCCGCTTAGTTTCGGAAACGTGGATGTGGACGAGAGTTCCGAGCTCGTTGGCCTTTCGCTTGACCTCCTTCAGAAATTCGGGAGTGCAGGTGTAGGGGGCGTGGGGGCCGTATATGGCCTTGATCCTTCCGTTGAACGCGTTGTCCCAGTTCTTTATGAACTCCGTCCCGATCTTGAGTTCCTTCTCAGCTTTCTCCCTGTCACCCCTATCGGCCATCCCGTAGCAGAGAACCGCCCTTATGCCGGTCTCTCCAACGGCCTTAGCGACCTCGTCCATGTGGATGTAGAGGTCTGAGAATGCGGTTGTGCCGGTTTTGAGCATCTCCAATATTCCGAGCATCGAGCCCCAGTAAACGTCCTTCGGAGTCAGCTTCTTCTCCGCCCTCCAGATCTTCTTCTCAAGCCAATCCATGAGAGGCATGTCCTCGGCGAAGCCTCTGAAGAGGGTCATGGCGAGATGGGTGTGGGCGTTGAATAAACCCGGCAAAACGAACTTCCCGCTTGCGTCTATCTCGAGCTCCCCCGCTATTTCCTCCTTGCCGACGTAGGCGATTCTGTTCCCCTCTATCCCAACGTTCGCATCGACGAACCTTCCTTCGATAAAGCAGACTCCGTTCTTTATCGCAAGATCGAACATCGCTCTGAGGTGTATCGGAAACTGATTTAAACGTATCGACAAGATCTTCGTTTATGTTTGAGAGGATAACGTTCGCAACCGATTTTTCGGAGGCGAGCATGGAGGTTCTCAGATATCTCCCCCAGCTGAAGCAGGTTGGGGTTGAGGAGGTGGTCGTGGTCAGGGTGATAAATTTGAACAGGATCGTCGGAGTTGCGGGCGGAATAAACGTCGACGAATACGTGGAGGAGTGCAGGAGGGAGGCGGAGGTAAAGCTCGGGGAAGTTGTGAAGAAGATCGAAGAGATGGGACTCAGGGCTAAGCCGTTCCTCCCAATTCCCGCCGGAGACCCCGTGGCGGAGATAATCAGGGCGGCGAAGGAGAGCGGGTCGAAGATGATCCTCATGGGATCGAGGGGAAGGGGGCTTATAAAGGAGATACTGCTCGGAAGCGTTTCGGAGGGTGTGGTAAGGAAGTCAGACGTACCCGTGTTCGTCGTTAAGCACGGAACGAAGGTGGAGAGGCTGTTCGAAAGGATCCTGTACGCCCACGATCTGAAGGAGCATTCCGAGGTCGTCATGAAGTACGTGAAGCACGTGGCGGAGAAGGTTGGGGGGAAGATCTTCCTCGTTCACGTGGTTGAGAAGGGGGAGAAGCTCGCTGAGGAGAAGCTGAGGGCTATAGAGGAGGAGTTGCTCGGCCTCGATTTCGAAACCGTGGTCAGGGAGGGCACCCCTCACAAGGAGATACTCAAGGTTTGCGAGGAGGTTGATGCGACGTCCGTCTTCATAGGCGGGGGAATACCCGAAACCATAGCCGAAAGGCTCTTGGGAAGCACCGCCGATGCTGTTTTGAGGTATTCCAAGGTTCCCGTCTTCGTCGCCAAGTCTTAACATTTTTATTACCATCTTCGTTAGTTCGGTGGATGACCGTAAAGCAGCTACTCGAAGAGGTCGAAAGAGCCACCGCAACGGCCTTGGAGAACAGACACAGGTTTCTGGTGATGATATGCTCGGAGGAGGCGAACGACAGGATATTCAGAATGGCGAAGAGGGTCTACAGGAGGTACTCGAAGGTAAGAAAGAGGATGGGAAGGGAAGAGGAAGGGGAGATGCTGATCGCCGGACGGTCATCCTTCTTGGAAAGGGCGAAGAAGTTCTTCTCGGGTAGGTTCGTTCACTATAAGGATTCTCCTTCCGTTTTGGGAGAAACCTTCCCCTCCCTCCTGATAGACTTCACCGAAGGCTTTCATCCGAACGATTTGGGGATAATCGTGGAGACGATCGCGGAGGGAGGGATAATAATAGCCATATCGCCCCCCGTCCACGCTTGGAACGAGCTTATAAGCCCATGGCACGAGGAGCTCGTTAGCGAGCCCTACAGCGTTGAGGACGTGGTGCCAAGGTTTTTCAGACGTTTCATAAGGAGGACGTTGAAGGCCGAAGGGATAATCGTATTCGACGCGGACAAGAGGAACGTCGTGAAGAGGTACGAGTTCAGGAAGGTGGAGGAATCGAGGGAGGAGATCAGGATCCCGGAGGAGGAGAGGGAGATAAACAGAAAGCTGTACAAGCTCTGCGCGACTCAGGATCAGGTCAGGGTTTTGGAACTGTTCGAACACTTCTTCGACCGTAAGAAGGACAGGAAGGCGGTTATAATCACCGCCGACAGGGGGAGGGGAAAGACCGCGGTTTTGGGAATAGTGACACCCTACCTGATATGGAGGATGTTCAAGGTTCTCAAGAGACCCGTTAGGATAATGGTCGTAGCCCCAACCCCCCACGCGGTTCAAACTTTCTTCAAGTTCCTGAGGAAGGGGCTCGTGAGGTACGGGATAAAGTTCAGGGTGAAGGAGAGCAACGGGCTCACCACGGTCGTCAACTCCAAGTTCGCGAGGGTCGAGTACGTCGTTCCGAGGAGGGCGATGGTGGAAAAGGACTTGGCCGACATAGTCATAGTGGACGAGGCCGCGGGGATAGATGTGCCCGTGCTCTGGAAGATAAGCGAGGGCGTGAAGTACATGATATTCTCAACAACGATCCACGGATACGAGGGGACGGGGAGGGGGTTCAGCATAAGATTTCTCAGAAGGCTTGAGAAGTGCGAGGACGTGGAGATCGAGAAGATCCATCTCACCGAGCCGATAAGATACGGTAAGGGCGATCCTATAGAGAGGTGGCTGTACGACGTGCTCCTGCTCGACGCACAACCTGCGGAGCTCGACGAGGAGGATCTCGAGGCTATAGAGAAGGGAAAGTTCGAGTTCGAATTTTTGGACAAGGACGAGCTCTTCGAGAACGAAACCCTTCTGAGGGAGTTCTTCGGGATATACGTCCTCGCCCACTACAGGAACAGGCCTTCCGACATCGTGATTCTGGCGGACATGCCGAACCACTTGGCCTTCAGGGTGGCGGTGAACGGAAAGACGGTCTGCTCCCTTCACGTCGCGGTGGAGGGGAGGATGGACGAGGAAACCATAAAGAAGATGGCGGAGGGTTACAAGCCGAGAGGACAGATAATCCCCGATCTCGTCCTCAAACATTACTGGGACTACGAATTCCCAAAGCTCGTTGGTGTGAGGATAGTAAGGATCGCAACGCATCCGAGCGTGATGGGGAAGGGGATCGGTAGCTTCGCCCTTCAGAAGATAGTGGAATGGGCTCAGGCGAAGGACATGGACTGGGTGGGATCGGGATTCGGGGTTTCGCCGGAGCTCATGAGGTTCTGGATCAAGAACGGATTCCATCCGATCCACATAACCCCTCAGAGGAACGAGGTTTCTGGGGAGCATACGCTCGTGGTAATAAGACCCCTCAAACCCCACGTTTACGGAAGGATAGAGGAGATAAACGCGGACTTCACGAGGAGGCTTATAGAGTACCTTAGCGACGAGTTGAGCGATTTGGAGATCGAAACTGCCGTTGGGTTGCTGAACAGTCTAATGAGGGACATAAACGTCCCGAGACCCGAGTTCGGGAAGGTTGAGAAGAAGAGGATAAAGAAGTACTTCCACGGGATGAGTCTCTACGAATACGTTTCGGACATCGTAAGGCCTCTCGTCAGGTATTACTATTCGAGAACGGATAAAACGGAACTGAGCGAGGAGGAGGAGAGGCTGGTCGTGGGGAAGTGTCTCCAGTTAAGGATGTGGAGAGAGTTCGGCGAGAGCTTTAAGGTTTACAAGACCCTTCTAAAGGGTTTGAAGAAGATATGGGAGTGGTACGAGAGTCGGTGATGTTTATGAAGTGTTACGGGATAAAGGAGGGGAAGTACGGGCTCGGAATTGCGGTCTGTAGCGGGAAGGTTGCGGGGGTGTTCACGAGGAACAGGTTCAAGGCCGCACCCGTCATCGTCACTCAGGAGCACATAAGGGACGGAGAGATAGAGGGGATAATAGTGAACAGCGGAAACGCAAACGCGTTTACGGGGGAGGAGGGTATTAGGAATGCCAAGAGAATGGCCGAACTGCTTGCCGAGAGGTTGGGGGTCGAGGCTAAAAGGATAGCGGTAGCGTCCACGGGCGTAATAGGGATCCAGCTCGACGTGGGGTGGATAGAGGAAAGGATAGACGGGGTGTTGAGCAGAGTCGGTAGCTCCCAAGAGCACGTGATGAGCTTCGCGAGGTCGATAATGACGACGGATTCTTTCCCCAAGGTTTGTAGAGTTGAGTTCGACGGGGTGGAGGTGTTGGGGATAGCGAAGGGGGCGGGGATGATAGCCCCGAACATGGCCACCATGCTCGCTTTCATCTTCACCAACGCGGAGTTCGAGCCCGAAGAGCTCGGGGAGATGCTGAGGAGGGCGGTAAACAGATCCTTCAACGTCACGGTCGTGGATGGGGACACCTCAACCAACGACACCGTGCTTTTAGTTTCGGAGGGGGGAAGGAGGATAGAGCGTTCGAAGTTCGAAAGGATGCTCGGGAAGGTATGCGTTGAGTTGGCGAAGATGATAGCGAGGGACGGGGAGGGAGCGACGAAGTTCGTCGAGGTTTTCGTGAAGGGGGCTCGGAACGAGGAGGAGGCTTTCAAAGCTGCCAAGACCGTTGCCAGTTCTTTGCTCGTCAAGACCGCGATTTTCGGAAACGATCCCAATTGGGGAAGGATAATAGCGGCCTTGGGATACTCGGGAGTCGAAGTCGAGGAAGGGTTGGACATAACGTTCGTCTGTGGCGACGCTGGAAGGGTTAAGCTCGTGGAGAACGGAAGGAGAACGGGGAGGGAGGATGTTGCGAGGAGGATGATGGAGGGCAGCGACGAGCTGAGGATAGAGATCGACCTAAAGGTCGGCGACGGGGAAGGATACGCCTTCGGATGCGATCTTAGTTACGACTACGTCAGGATAAACTCCGAATACACGACGTGATGGGCATGCAGTTCGATTTCAACTTGGGTAGGAACTTCCTGAGGGCGTACGTCGAGAACGTCGTTGTCATCTGCCACGGCCTACCCTACGATCCCTCCTCCGTTATAGCCAAGGGATACGACAGGTTAGCAGACCTACTTGCGAGGTACGGGTTGAACTCCGTCCTATTCGACTTCTCCGGGACGGGGTTGAGTAAGGGAAGGTTCAGCCTTTCCAACTGGGTCGAGGATCTTTCCAACATCGTCGATAGGTTCGGATCGGTTCACCTCCTCGCCTTCAGCATGGGAGGAGTTCCCGCCGCATACGTAGCGCATCACGAGAACGTGAAGAGTTTGGTGCTCGTAGCCGTTCCATGCAGCTTCGAAATGCTTAGAGAGGATCTTCTCGTCCAAGCCCACGCCAACGCGAAGTTGAAGGGAAGTCTAAGGGGTGTTGGAGATCTCGAGGAGTTTCTGGACGAGCTCAGAAGGGACATGGAGGAGTTCGAGCCGAGGAAATGGGTGGAGGATCTAAGAAAACCGGTTCTGTTCGTCCACGGAACTAAGGACGACGTC
>CAZQJR010000011.1:0-15343 GCA_964592825.1 uncultured archaeon
AGTGTGTCAACCGTTAACCAAACCTTTATAATCAGATCCGTTCTGCCACCATTTTAATGAAAGTCCTCGTAGCAGATCCGATTTCAGAGGAAGCTATCGATCTGATGAGGAGAGAGGGTTTGGAAGTCGACGTAAAGTCCGACATAAGCCAAGAGGAGCTTGTCAAGATCATTCCCGAATACGACGCCCTGATAGTCAGGAGCAGAACGAAGGTCACGAAGGAGGTCATAGATGCCGGGAAAAAGCTGAAGATCATAGGAAGGGCGGGGGTTGGAGTTGACAACATAGACCTGAAGGCGGCGACGGAGAAGGGGATAGTTGTGGTGAACGCTCCCGGCGGAAACACGATATCCGCTGCGGAGCTCACCCTCGGACTGATCTTTGCGGTTGCGAGGAAGATCCCGCAGGCTGACAGGAGCGTCAAGGCGGGCAAGTGGGAGAGGAAGAAGTTCATGGGGATGGAGCTTAGGGGAAAGACGATAGGCATAATAGGGTTGGGAAGGATAGGTTACGAGGTTGCGAAGAGGGTTAGGGCTTTGGAGATGAACATCCTCGCCTACGATCCCTACGTGAGCGAGGAGAGGGCTAAGAGCGTTGGAGCGAAGCTCGTGAGCTTGGAGGAGTTGCTCAGAAATTCCGACATCGTAACGATCCACGTTCCAAAGACGAAGGAGACCGAGAACCTGATATCCGAGAGGGAGTTCGAGATGATGAAGGACGGAGCGATTCTGATAAACGCCGCGAGAGGTGGAATCGTGGACGAGAAGGCACTCTACAAAGCGTTAACGAGCGGAAAGCTTGCGGGGGCGGGATTGGACGTTTACGAGAAGGAGCCTCCGGATCCAGACAACCCCCTGCTGAAACTCGAAAACGTCGTAACAACTCCGCACATCGGAGCCTCAACTAAGGAGGCACAGCTGAGCGTTGGAATGATAATCGCGGAGGAGCTCATAAACTTCTCGAAGGGACTGCCGGTGAAGAATGCCGTCAACTTGCCGAGGGTCGGGCCGGAGGAGTATCAGTTCCTTTTGCCGTTCATGGAGTTGGCGGAAAAGATGGGGAAGATAGCGGTGGCGAGGCTCAAGGGGCATTTCAAGCGGGTTAGGATAACGTACAGGGGGGCGATAGCGAACAAGAACACCGAGCTCGTTACGAGGGCTTTGCTTAAGGGTATTCTAAGCTACATGCTCGGGGAGAGCGTTAATCTCGTCTCAGCTTTGCCGATAGCGAAGGACAGGGGGATAAGTGTGGAGGAGGCGAAGACCGAGGACGTTGAGCACTACGAGAGCATGGTGGAGGTGGAGGTTGAGGACGAGAAGGGCATATATCTGGCCGGAACCTGCTTCGGCGATGAGCCCCGGATACTGATGATAGACAAGTACAAGGTCGATTTCGTGCCGAGGGGTCATTACGTCATCTCCCTGCACGAGGACAAGCCCGGAGTGATAGGAAGGGTGGGAACGCTGTTTGGGCAACACGACATCAACATAGCGGGAATGATAGTCGGAAGGTACGGGGGGAGAGGTGGGATTCAGCTGATGCTTCTGCTCGTGGACGACCCGCCGAGCGATGAGGTGTTGAAGAAGATGGTTGAGCTCGATGGAATAATAGATGCCACGTACGTCTACCTCTGATAAAGCTTAACGTTCCAATCTTTTAAATTTCTATCATGAACGTTCTCGTCATCGGCCCGGCCGGTAGCGGAAAGAGCACCTTCGTCCGATCATTTCTCGAATACCTGAAAGATTACGACGTTAAAGCGGTCAACTTGGATCCGGCTTCGGATCCTATTTACGAAGCCAACGCGGACGTTAGGGAGTTCGTAAGGACTGAGGACGTTATGAGGAGGTTCGGGTTGGGAATAAACGGTGCCCTGATAAAGTCGGTGGAGATGGCGTTGGATCACATAGATGAGTTGATCGTCGAAGGAGATTACGTCCTCTACGATACGCCCGGCCAGATGGAGCTCTTCCTCTACCTGAAGGAGGGCATAGAGATGGCGAGGAGGATAGCTGAGAAAGATTGGACGGTGGCTCTGTTCATCGTAGATTCCGAAGTTGCGTCGACTCCGGAAAACTACGTCTCGATACTGGCTCAGAATGCTGTCATCTCTCTGAGGACAGGCGTTCCGACGGTAACGGTGTTCAACAAGACAGACGTGATCGACTTCGACCTAACGCCGTCCAAAGTTAGGGATATGCTTTCGAAGGAGGAGGGCGTTTTGGCAGAGCTGTTGGAGAGGCTCGTGGATTTTTTGGAGTTCACGACGGCGAGATTTAGATCGATAAAGATCTCGGCTTTAAAGGGAGAGGGTTTCGACGACGTGCTCTCCGCCATAAACGAGATCTTCTGCTCGTGTGGGGATTTGAGCTGATTTTTTTAGAGAAAATTTAAAAAATGCCGAACGCTTAGGGTTTTACGATGCCCGAAAAGCTCGACTCCCTCGACATCAAGATAATCGTCGAACTTCAAGAGGACGCGAGAAAGAGTTTGAGGGAAATAGCGGAAAAGTTGGGCGTCGCGGAGGGGACGGTTTACAATCGAATAAACAAGCTTAGAAAGATGGGCGTGATAAAGAAGTTCATCCCGATAGTGGATTACTCCAAGTTGGGTTTCGACCTAACTGCAATTATCGGCATAACGGCCGAAGGGGGTCATTTGGTGGAGGTGGAGGAGCTTTTGGCTAAGGAACCCAACGTCACCGCGGTTTACGACGTTACCGGCGAGTTCGACGTCATAACGGTGGCGAGGTTCAGGAGCAGGAGCGAGTTGAACGAGTTCATAAAGAGGATAGCGAGCTTGGAGCACGTGAAGAGAACGTACACGATGCTCGTGCTAAACGTCGTTAAGGAGACCCACTGCATAGACCTTTCGAGCACTTTTAAATAATTCGCAGTCAAACCCCTCCAATGCACCCCGATCCATTCGAAGCGAAAGAGTTCGTGTTCGAAAAGATAGTCGGTGGAGTTAGAATTTACGATTCGGAGGGAAATCCGTTACTTTACGCCGAGAGGGAGGGTGTGTCGAAGCTCGGAAAGGAAATCAACGTTTACGCCTCGAAGCACGGTGGAAGTAGGATCCTTACCCTACGGCCTTTGCAACGACCTTGGAGGGAGGCCCTATTCTTGTGGATGCCCATCGGATTGGGGTTCGAGGTGGTGGAACCCTCGGGCGAACCTTTGGGGACTGTGAGGCGGAGGGCGATCGTGAGAATAATACGGGATGAGTGGTTCATCGAGGAGAGGGGGGAGGTGGTTTTAAGGATAATCGAAAAAAGCCCGATAGCGCATGTACTGCGCTCCTACTTTTTCCCCTCCAAGTATCTTATCCTTCGCGGAGGCGAAAGGGTTGGGACGTTCGAGCAGGTAAGGCGGTTCACACCCTTCACGTATCGCATGAAGATCGAAGGGAGAGTAAACTCGAAGCTCTTGGTCTCTTGGGGAATACTAAACGTAATTCTTTCGGTTAGATTTTAGCTACCTCAATATAGGCCCGACGTCCGGAAAACCCTGTCTCTGCCCGGTGCCCGCGAGCTTCTGCAATCTTTTGGGGTTCAGTAGTAGATCTACGGCGTTCCTAACATGCTCCCTGACCCTGTTCTCCGTTATCATGAGCAGTTCCTTCTCATCCCTCGCCTCGTCCTCGTGAACGAATACCTCTATTATGTGCTTGTTCGTCATTAGTTGGGCGAGTATCAAACCCATCGAAGCTTCGTGGGCGCACTGCTTGTCGATGGGCTTAGGCCCGGGCATCCCCAAGGCAATGACGAGCTCGCAACCCCTCTCCTCTATAAGCTTTTTCGCCGCGACGGGAAGATCCTTTATCCCCGGAACGGTGTATCTGACGTATGGAAGGGAGCAGATCTTTCTAAGCTCGTCTATCGCAATCTTTCCCATGTCCACCCTCGCGAACGTCGTGTCCGCTATGCCTATCCTCATGCCCACCACCCTAACCGAACTTTGCGTGTGAAGCGAGGACATCCATCGCCACATCCAGCGCCGAACCTTTCACGACCCCCTTCCTCCTCATTACGTCTTCGAGCCCGGCCAACGTGGCAACGAGCTCCCTCTTTCCGACGTTGCCCATCGTTCCTATCCTGAATATCTTCCCCTTCAGATGCTCCTGCCCTCCGGAAATTAATATCCCGTATTCCTCCTTCAGAGTCCCCCTAAGCTCCTTGTCCGTAATTCCTTCCGGTATCTTTATTGCGGTGACCGTGTTCGAATATTCGCTGTATTCGTTGAGCTTGGGGAAGAGTTCCAATCCTAAAGCCTTAGCCCACTCTCTAACAGCCTTAGCCATCGTCCTGTGCCTTCTTATCCTATTTTCAAGACCCTCCTCCTCTATTATCTTCAGAGCCTCATGCAAAGCGAAGAACTGAGGAACTGCTGGAGTGTATGGCGTCTGGAGATCCTTGGCCTTCTTCCTGTACGCCATCAGGTCGAGGTAAAACGGGCATCTTTCGTTGTAAAAATCCCAAGCCTTCTCATTTACAGCAACCGCCGAAAGCCCGGGGGGAGCTCCCAAGCACTTTTGGCTTCCAACTACCGCAACGTCTATCCCCCACTCGTCCATCTTCACCTCATCCCCGCCAACGCTCGTGATGCCGTCCATTATAACTAAGGCGTCGTATCTCTTTGCAATCTTAGCTATCTCCTTGGCCGGATTCAGAATGCCAGTGGACGTTTCGTTGTGAACGAAGGCGATGGCTTCGCTCCCCTCAGCAAGGGATCTCTCCACCGCATCGAGATCTATCGAAGTCCCCCATTCGAATCTGAGAGCATCGACTTCCATGTAACGTTGAGCGATTCTAACGAACCTGTCCCCAAACTTCCCGTTGTCTATGCATGTGATACGCTTGATTTTCGAGAAGGAAGCTATCGCAGCCTCCATCCCGGCGGTACCGGAGCCGGAGATTATGAAAACGTCGTGCTTAGTTCCAAAACATCGCTTGAGCATTTCAACGCAGTATTCCATTATCTCCGAGAAATCCTTCGTTCTGTGCCCTATCATCTGCCTTGCCATGGCTCGAATTATTCTTTCGTGCAGTTGCACGGGGCCGGGGATCATGAGGAGATCCATAGGCTGAGGAAGGTTGGACGTTTTATAATTGTTTACGTTGCGGAATGATGGGCGGGGGTGAAAGCGTTGGAAGTGTGCGGGTCGCCCGTATCAGCTCCTCATCCTTCCGTTGGAGCCTAACCCCCATGCGACCCATTTAACGTACGGCCAAGAAAAATATAAGGGTTGTGCTAATATCGGGGCTTTCTCCTAACAGCAAACGTAGTCTCTCTACTGCCTTCGTTTCGACAACCCTTTCATGAAAACGCAATTCAGGATCAGCCCTTAACGTCGAGCCTCTTCCCGAATTCATCCTATATCCTTTCAAAAATCGTTGGAATAACGCTCAGCCCGCCTCGAGCAACTCGATACCGTCTTCCGTGAGCCTGAGCTTCCCGTCCTTCTCGACCACGAAACCGTTTGCGATGAGCCAGTCCAGATTGAACTTCAGCTGGAAGTCCGACAGTCCGAGTTCTTCTTTGATCTCCTCCCTCGTCTTCCCGTGGATTCCTATGCAGGCGATGATCTTCCTCCTGATCGGGTTCATCGAAGCCTTGAATAGCCTCTCGTGATGCTCCCTATCCCTCACCTTCTCGGCCATAACCCGACCTCGACCTTCGACGAGTTAACGTTTTCCATTTATCTGCTCCCCTATTATCCTGTCCAACTCCCTTAAGAATTCCTCCTCCGCCCCCCTCGGAATCGTCGCTCCGGCTGCGATGCTGTGCCCGCCACCTTGCCCCCCGACCCTCTCCGCGGCAACCTTTATCGCCTTTGCGAGGTGAACTCCCCTCTCAACCAACCTCTGCGTGGCCCTCGCGGAAACCTTAACGCCCTCATCGCTGTAAGCGAAAGCCACTATCGGCTTGTTCAAGTTGGCCTTGCAGAAGCACATCCCGGCCACTATACCCACTATAGTGTCCAGAATCCCGTTTCCAGCGTGGAAGAACTGGATGTTCTCCAACTCGACTATCCCAATCTCGTCGACGAGCCTCAAACCTTCGGATAGATTCCTCCTGTGATTTCTCAGCAGACTCCTTGCCCTCCTGAAGGCCTCGCCTCTATCCCCCAAGCATACCCTCAGCCCTATATCGCAGTGTCCGTATCTGGCTGTTGCATTCAAGAGCGTTGAGAACTCCATCGCATCCCTCAGCTCCGTCCCCTCCTCCTCGCGAAGAAGGATGTAAGTTTCTCCTACGAGCCTCTTTATCAGATTTATCGGCATTCCGGCTTCGATGCAGACCTTAACGAGCTCCGAAACGATGGTTCTCTTCTCTTCAGGCGTTAGGTCTATCCATCTCCTCCAGAGGTCTCCATCCTTCAGCGGGATCCCCAAGCTTTCCAGAAACTCTACAGCACCCTTCTCGTTCCCGCTTATTCCCGGTAGGTAAGGATCGAACGTGTATTCGAGCATCTTGTAAACGGGGCGCGTCTGTTTTCCGAAGAGCCTCAGATCCCTAACGACCTCGACGAACCTCCCTTGGACGGCCTCCTCCAATATCTTCCGATTCAAACCCAACAACCTTCCCTCCCTCGAATCCTGAAGGTCTCCAACCGCCCCGACTATCGCTATGGAGACGAGGTCGTAGTTGAATCCCAAGTTCTTTGCAACTAAGTATGTCGTAGTCGCCCCGCTGAGCTCGTAAGTCCCGTCGTAACCGAAGTCGTGGGGGTTGAGTTGGTAACGGTAGTGACACCTCGCCGGAACGTGATGGTCGGTTATGACGCACTCCACGTCCTTCTCTATTATCAGATCGAGCGCTCCACTTCCCAAATCGGTGAACCAGACGAAAACGTTCTCGTCCGCGATGTCGTCGAGCACGTTCGCATCCAAGTTCTTTACGAAGGTTATATCTGTTTCCACCCCCATCCTCCTTAGCGATTCGAGGGCTATCGCTCCGGAGGTAATTCCGTCCGCATCAACGTGCGTAACCACCTTTACCTCGTCCTTCTTTCTCAGTAGCTCTGCTATGTCCCTCGCCCTTCTCAGCAACTCCTTCATTCAAGAATGGGTTCGTCGGCAACTAAAAAAACGTTTGGAAAGGAATTTAAATTGAGAAGGGTTTCGTTGAATCATGGAGGAGATCGAGATCGAGTGTCCGGTTTGCGACGACGGAAAGAAGCACAAGGCCGTAGTATTGCGGAGGGCGAAAAGCGAGAAGAAGAACAGGGAGATCTTGGAGGTCAAGTGCCTCGACTGCGGAAGGGTGGGAAGGATAATCAGGTTGGGGGACATAGACGCCGAGATATACGATTTTCCATCTCCCGAAGAGCTAAATTCCTCTCGGTAATCCCTCCCTCGCCCCCACCCTTTGAACGCACATGGAGGCGACGTAGTTTCCCAACCTTCCGCACTCTTCGAGATCCTTTCCCTTCAGGTATCCGTAAAGAAAGCCGGCGTTGAATGCGTCTCCCGCTCCGGTCGTGTCCACGACGTTCACCTTTAAAGCGGGAAGCTCTATCTCCCTTCTGCCGTCGGTCACGTAGCACCCCCTCTCCCCCAACTTCACGACCACGACCTCCACGCCCATCCCGAGTACAAGCTCCGCCCCCTCTCTGTAGTCCAATCCCGTTAAGGCTTTGATCTCTCCCTCGTTCGGCATGAAAACGGTCGTTCTCCTGACGATACTCTCTATCTCCTTCAAACCCCTTTCCGCGTAAATGGAACCGGGATCGAAGCTTACGATTCCTTCGAACTCTTTTACCAACCTCTTCTGCGATTCGAACGAATCTCTTCCGAGCTTGCAGACGAAGGACGTTAGGTGGAGCAGTCTGAACTTGGAGACGTAGTCGAGGTCGATCTCGTCGAACGCGATCGTATCGTTCACCCCCGGATCGACCACTATCGCCCTGTTTCCGGCATCATCGACGAACACGAGCGCGTTTCCGCTCCTTCCCTCCCCCCTTATCACCTGATAAGTATCCACGCCCTCCCTCCTAAGATCCTCGACTATGAAATCCCCGTCCGCGTCCCTTCCCACCTTACCTATGTATCCCGTCTTCATTCCGAGTCTCGAAATTCCTACGATGGTGTTGGCGGCCGAACCTCCCGGAAATATCCTAACGTCCCTTACGAATGTTTCCTCTTCGGCCTTTGGGATCCTGTTGACGAGGTATATCTTGTCCACGTTGAGGGCACCGAAACCGATCGCATCCATCGGTTGGCGTTCGGGGCAAAACCATTTATACAATGCGGTTCACAATCATCACTATGGGAGTCATAATCATCAACTTTAAGGCGTACGAGCAGGGATTCGGGAGGAGGGGTTACGAGATAGCCAAGGCGGCGGAGGAGATAGCAAGCAAGGTGGACGACTACATAGCGATAGCACCGACGTTCTTGGATCTCAGGGAATTCGCAAAGTTGAACGTCGACGTTTACGCCCAACACGTAGATGCCATAGATTTCGGAAGTCATACGGGCAGAATTACCGCGGAGATGATAAAGGAGGCGGGGGCGAAGGGGAGCCTGATCAACCACAGCGAGAGAAGGCTTAAGCTTGCGGACATAGAGTTCCTCGTCACCAAGTTCAAGAAGCTCGGTTTGGTTTCAGTCGTCTGCACGAACAACGTCGCAACGACGAAAGCGGCGGCGGCGTTGGATCCCGATTACGTGGCTGTAGAACCTCCTGAGTTGATAGGAACGGGTATTCCGGTCAGCAAGGCGGAGCCGGAAGTTGTGGAAGGAGCTGTGAAGGCTGCCAAGGAAGTTAATCCGAAAGTTAAGGTGTTGTGCGGTGCGGGCATAACGAACCACGAAGACTACGTCGCAGCGTTGGATTTGGGTGCGGAAGGCGTTCTGCTCGCGAGCGGTATAGTTAAGGCCAAGGATCCTAAAAGGGCTCTGGAGGAACTCGTGGGCTTGAGATGACGGTCTTTTAACCGATGCAAAAATTTTTATATAAATTTCTGTTTAGCTCGAAATCGGCTTATACGGTGTCGACGCAGGATTATCGATGAGCCTGAGCTTTAGGGAATTCGCGGAGTTCTGCTCCATTTTGGAGAGAATCTCCTCGACCCTCGAGATGACCGCGAGAATAGCCACATTCATAAAGAAGATCGAGGACGATGACGACCTCTACAACGTGATCCTTTTCCTGATGGGTCAGGTTTACCCGAGCTGGGACGAGAGGGAGCTTGGGGTTGGCGTAGGCTTAGTTTACGAAGCTCTCAAGGTGGTCAGCGGAGTTGATAGAAGAAGGATAGAGCAACTCGTCAAGGAGCTCGGTGACTTGGGTTTGGCTGCGGAGAGGCTGATGAGGGGAAAGTCTCAGATGACCCTCTTCGCCGAGGAGCTTACGGTGGCGAAGGTAAGAGAGATATTCGACGAGATAGCGTCGCTTGAGGGGGAGGGAAGTCAGAAGAAGAAGGTCATGTTGCTCGTCGACCTTTACGTCTCCGCAACGCCGATAGAGGCGAGGTACCTTACGAGGCTGATCTTGGGGGAGATGAGGCTCGGAGTTGGGGAGGGAATAATCAGGGATGCGATAGCGAGGGCGTTTCTCGTCGATCCTGAGCTCGTCGAGAGGGCTTACATGATAACGAACGATCTCGGCAGGGTGGCGGTGGTTGCAAAGAACGAGGGGAAGGAGGGGCTTAAGAACCTTAAGGTCGAACTGCACGTTCCCGTTAGGATGATGCTCGCTCAGGTCGCTGAAAGCATAGAGGAGGCAATAAGGGAGATGAAGAACGTTGCGGTGGAATGGAAGTTCGACGGGAGCAGGGTTCAAGTTCACTGGGGCAACGGAAAGGTCACGATATACTCGAGAAGGCTGGAAAACGTCACCAAAGCCCTCCCGGAGATAGTCGAGGCGGTTAAGAAGAGCGTTAGGGATGGGGTGATCTTGGACGGGGAGGTCATAGCGGTTAAAGACGGAAAGCCTATGCCCTTCCAGCACGTGCTCAGGAGGTTCAGGAGGAAGCACGAAATAACGAAGGTAATGGGTGAGATCTCGCTCATAGTTTACTTCTTCGACATACTCTACGACGGCGAGGAGATAATCGACCTTCCGCTTGAGGAGAGAAGGAAGAGGCTTGAGAGCGTCGTCAAGGAGAACGAGATAGTCAGGGTGGCGAAGCAGGTGGTTACCAGCAAGAAGGAGGAAATCGAAACGGTCTTCAGAGAGGCTTTGGAAGCTGGACACGAGGGTGCGATGCTCAAGAATCCGAAATCTCCCTACATTCCCGGAAAGAGAGGTAAGCACTGGCTCAAGCTCAAGGAGGTCATGGAGACTCTTGATTTGGTCGTTATAGGAGGGGAGTGGGGAGAAGGAAGGAGGAGCCATCTGATAAGCTCCTTCGAACTCGCCTGCTTGGATCCCGTAACTGGAAAGCTTCTGCCGGTTGGTAAGGTCGGAACGGGCTTTACGGACGAAGACCTTGAGGAGCTTACGAGGATGTTCAAACCTCTTATAGTTTACGAGGACGGAAAGGTCGTGAAGTTCCAGCCGAAGATAGTGTTCGAGGTGGCTTATCAGGAGATACAGAAGAGCCCGAAGTACGAAAGCGGATACGCTCTGAGGTTCCCGAGGTTCGTTAGGGTTAGGGACGACAAAAGTCCAGAGGAGGCCGATACCATAGACAGAATAGCCCAGCTGTACGAGAGTCAGTTCAAAAAGAAAACAATTTAAAAAATTGAATTTACTCGCCGATTTCCTTCTTCAGTTCTTCGATCATTTTTTCGAGCTCGTCGAGCTCTACCAATTTGTACTCCTTTTCGCCGACTCCAGCCAATTTCCAAAACAACCTCGCGATGATCGGCATTAGCTTTCCAGCGTAGCCGGGAGCGTGAGGAAAAAGCTCGGCGGCGACATCTCCAAGCTTTTCCAACTGCTCCTTCGTAAGCTTGTCGAGCTTTTCACTTGCAGAACTCAACAGAACTATGCCCGATCCGAGAATCTTCTCCCTCCTCGCATAATACTTCGCAGCTTCGCTCGTGACTCTATGAACTCCCATTTCTAACACCCCCAATATTTACTATGTTTTTTCTCGTATTTAATATTTTCGTCAATTATAAAATTTTAACCAAAATATTTCCTCCGTTAAAGCATCCTTAGGAATCGGTCAATCGAGCTAAAAATTTTTTAAACTAAATTTATAAAGATCGAATTTGAGATGTGAGCGATGTTTAAGTTTGGACGGATATCAATAAAAATCTTTAAGAATTAATAAAAAGGTCAGATGTCCATGTACTTCATGAACTCCCAAGGCGTGATGTAGAGGCAGTACTGGTTCCACTCGTCCGTCTTGATCTCCATGAACGCGTCGAAGATGTGACTTCCGAGAACCTTCTGCAGAACCTCGTCGCTTGCCAAGTGATCGAGAGCGTCTCTAAGCGTTGTCGGTAACTCTCCAACGCCGAACTCCCTCTTCTCCTTCTCGCTTAGCTCGTAAACGTCCTTCATCAGCGGATCGCCGGGGTCGATCTTCTTCTTTATACCGTCCAAACCCGCAGCGAGCATAGCTGGAATTGCTAAGTACGGGTTGCAACTCGGATCCGCACCTCTGTACTCGCATCTTATCGCGGAAGGCTTCTTGAAGTAAGTTGGAACTCTGACCAACGCAGACCTGTTCCTCGGGCTCCAGCAGATGTATATCGGAGCCTCGAATCCCGGAACGAGCCTCTTGTACGAGTTCACGGTCGGGCAGCAGAGAGCGGTCAAAGCCTTGGCGTGCTCGAGCAATCCGCCGATGTAGTACCTTCCGGTCTGGCTCAAGCCGAACTCATCATCTGGATCCGCAAAGAGGTTCTTGCCCTTGAACGGCTCTCCCTCCCAAAGGGATTGGTGGGTGTGCATACCGCTCGCGTTGTCCAAGTAGAGAGGCTTCGGCATGAAAGTCGCTATGAGCCCCATCATCTTCGCAACGTTCTTCGCTGCGAACTTGTAGAGGTAGAAGGCGTCACCAACCTCCACAACCTGCTTCGGCTTGAAGTCCAGCTCAACCTGTCCCGCAGTTGCTACTTCGTGGTGGTGGTATTCGATAGTAACTCCGAGCTGATCCAAGTAGTGGACGAGCAGATTCCTGTACTCCACCGTCGTGTCCTCCGGTGGCGGTCTGAAGTAACCCTCCTTCGGCCTTATTATGAAGTTGTTCCCGGCCATGAGCTCCGGGCTTTCCGGCATCACCCTCGGCGGACCCCAGCTGTCTCCTGCACCGCCGTTCGGGGAAACCCAGAGATCCCACGCGAGCATCGTCGGGTCGAGGCTCTCGAAGACGAAGAACTCTATTTCTGGGCCGAAGATGGCGGATTTTCCTTCCTCCTTCAACTGCTTCTCCAACCTCTCCGCCACGTATCCCCTCGGATCGCACTCCGCAAGCTCCTCTCCTCCCGCTTCGTAAACGTTACCGAACATTATCGCAGACTTCTGAATCGGGTCGTCGATCCACGGAATTACTCTTAGAGTGCTCGGATCCGCCTTCCAGACCATGTCGCTCTGCTCTATAGTCTTGAATCCCCTAATGGAAGATCCATCAAAACCGATTCCCTCGAAAGCGTCGCCCTCGATGAACTCCCTCGCCGGAATTGAGAACGTCATCAGATAACCTCTGACGTCCGGAAAAGCGCAGAGAACCTGCTTAACGTTGTTCTCCTCCAAAATCTTCTTCGCCTGCTCTACGTCCATTTCATCACCCTCTCCAAATTTTTCATATCGCTCATATATTCGCTATATAATTCTTTCGATGAATGGCCGAAGCCCTGAGGATCCTTCAAAGATCTTGTGGATGTTTTAAGATCCGATCATAACCTTTATGAAAAATTCGAGTAATTTATAATATATTCCGAAAGATATATTCGTAAGATTGAAATAGCCCGAAGGCCGAATAGGCTTATAGTATGGTATCGAAAAATCAGTTTGATATGAAAATTGTAGCTCCGCCAACCGACCCGAGATCATGTTTGTCACTCGGGCGTGGACAGCGGAGCCTATTCGGTTTAGGGCTTTAAAGGTATTTAAGGTTGTCGGGGGATGGTGATGGCGAAGGAGGAGAAGGTTTTGGATTTGGAGGATCTTCCGGGCGTTGGACCCGCGATAGCGGAGAAGTTGAGGGAGGCGGGATACACCACGATAGAAGCTATAGCGGTTGCCTCTCCTCAGGAACTCAGCGCCGTAGCTGAAATAGGTGAATCCAAAGCCATGCAGATCATCACAGCTGCGAGAAAGATGACCAACATGGGTGGCTTCGAGAGCGGAGAGAAGCTGTTGGAGAGGAGAAAGAGCATAGGTAAGATAACCACGGGAAGCAAGGCTTTAGACGATCTCTTGGGTGGAGGGATCGAAACTCAGGCTATTACCGAGCTCTTCGGGGAATTCGGTAGTGGTAAATGCTTCGCCAAGGGAACGAGGGTTCTGTACACCAACGACGACGTTTTGCACGTCGAAAGGATAGAGGAGATGTACGAAAGATACGCGTCGATGTACGGTGAGGTAGAGTTCGACGACGGATTTGCAGTGCCGTTAGAGAACGTGTGCGTTTACACCTTCGATGGAACGGTCAGGAAGACCAGAGCGAAGTATCTTTACAGAGAGTTCGTTCCCAAACTCGTGGAACTCAAACTTTCCAACGGGGAGATCCTGAGGGTGACGCCGAACCACCCCGTTCTCGTATTCAGAAACGGTCTAAAATGGATAAAAGCTGAGGAGGTTGGGATAGGGGATTTGGTCGTGGGCGTCAGGGAGATTCCAAAGAACGATTTCAGAATGGACATCGACGACGCCTACTTCTTGGGTTTGTTTACCGCGGAGGGAACATCTAATCCTCCGTCGATCTCCACGAAATCGGATGAAATCGTAAACTTCCTCAGGGGTTACGTAAGATGCAAAGACGGATACGATCCCACAGTCAGAGTCGGCAGAAACGACGTGAAAACGGTGTTGCTTAGGAAGGCGACCGTGAAAAGATTGAAGCTCGAAGACCGCAAGTCCGATACGAAGAGAGTGCCCGAAAGCGTGCTGAATTCTTCCGAGGAAGTCATAAAGGCGTTCTTGGCTGGTTACATCGATGGGGACGGATACGTCAACGATACGAGTGTGGAAATGGTCACTGCGAGCGAGGAATTGGCCAAGGATATAGCGACGCTCCTCAAAATGCTCAGAATATCGGCGAAAGTTTCGGAGAAGGTCGTTAAGGGCAAGGTTTACTACAGGATAACCGTAACGGGTGAGGACAGGGCTAAGATAAACGATGTCTTAAGATACGCCAAGATTAAGAACTCCAACTTCGAGGCGAGGGGAGTAGGAAACTATCCGCCGGCAATCGCCGAATACCTGAAGGGGATTTACGAGGAGACGTTCCACCTACCGAAGGGAGATCTGAACTTGGACAAGGAGCAGGCCTACCATTTGCTAACGAGGAATCTGAACGTTTGGTTCACGGAGGAAACTCTGGGGAGGATTGAGGAGTATTTCAAGCTTGGTCTGGAAATGCTTAGGAAGGCGAAAACGGAGCTTGAGAAGGGCAAAGTAACTTTGCCCTTCGAGCTCACGATCCTAAGAAAGTACGGATTCGGCGACTCTCGGATAGGTAACTACAGATTCAGAGGCCTTCCGAAAGACGAATCGCTTAGAGAAAAAATCGTTAGTGCCCTGATGGCGGAAATCGATGCCAGAATCGAAAAGGTATTAAAGGCCATCCAGTTCATCGAGACCGTCAGGAACCTCAGCTTCTACGAAGTGAAGGAGGTCAAGACGATCGATTACAACGACTACGTCTACGATCTCGTCGTTCCGGAGACTCACAACTTCATAGCCCCCAACGGGCTGATTCTACACAACACCCAGATATGTCATCAACTCGCTGTAAATGTCCAATTGCCGAAAGATCGGGGTGGACTTGAGGGTTCTGTGATAGTGATCGATACCGAAAACACGTTCCGTCCGGAGAGGATAGTCCAGATGGCCGAAGCGAAAGGTTTGGATCCGAACGAGGTTTTGAGGAACATATACGTCGCTCAGGCTTACAACTCGAACCACCAGATGCTTTTGGTTGACAACGCGAAGGAGTTGGCTCAGAAGTTGATGAAAGAAGGTAAGCCCGTGAGGTTGCTCATCGTAGATTCCCTGACTTCGCACTTCAGAGCGGAGTACGTTGGAAGGGGAACTTTGGCTGACAGACAGCAGAAGTTGAACAGGCACCTACACGATCTGATGAGGTTCGGCGAAATCTTCAACGCCGCCGTGGTTGTTACGAATCAGGTTCAGGCGAAGCCCGACGCGTTCTACGGCGATCCTACGAGGCCTATAGGAGGGCACGTAGTGGCTCACACCGCAACCTTCAGAAT
>CAZQJR010000012.1:0-8463 GCA_964592825.1 uncultured archaeon
GATAAGGTCATTAGGGACGCTCAAGATGGACTGGCGTTGGTTCATACCATTCACGATGTCGATCTTTCGGGATGTAGGGTCAGGTTCAAGAACGTTCCTCCGATGAGGAGGTTTTTGGTTAAGCAGATCGACTGCAATCTCATAAACAAGTTCGTCGCGGTCGAAGGCATAGTGAGAAGGGTTACCGAGATAAGGCCTTACGTAGTGAAGGCGGTTTACGAATGCCGAAACTGCGGGGACGTGGTGGAGATCTCCACGGGAGGTGGAAGGCTTCCGAAGAGTCTGAAGTGCCAGTGCAGGGGGAGAATGGAACTTCAGATAGATGAATGCAAGCTTACGAACGTTCAGAGGGTTGAGATTCAGGATCTTCCGGAGAACTTGGACAGCGGGGAGCCGCCCCGTCTCCTTAGAGTTGTTCTGATGGACGAACTTGCCGGAAAGATCCTTCCGGGAGATAAGGTCATAATAAACGGCATAGCGAGGGCGACGATAGACAGAAATTCTTCGGCGATTTTGGACGTTTACCTTGAAGCCAACTCTCTGGAATACATTCAGCAAGACGTTAGGAGTCTGCAGATTACGGAGAGCGACAAGAAGAAGATCAGGGAGCTTGCAAAGAGACCCGACATATACGATTTGCTCGTGAAGTCCATTGCTCCGTCGATAAAGGGTTACGAGACGGTAAAGCTCGCGATAGTTCTTCAGCTCTTCGGCGGGGTTTCGAGGGTCAATCCGGATGGGACGAGGATCAGGGGGGACATACACATTCTGCTCGTCGGGGATCCGTCAGTTGCGAAGTCCCAGATTCTGAGGGCGGTGAAGCAGATCGCTCCAAGGGCTGTGCTCACGACGGGTTACTCATCCTCAGGCGCTGGACTCACGGTGACCGCTGTGAAGGGCGAAGATGGAAAGTGGACGATCGAAGCCGGAGCTCTGGTTTTAGCCGACAGGGGGATCGCACTGATAGACGAGCTCGAAAAGATGAACAAGAACGACAGAAGGTATATTCTGGAGGCGCTCGAGCAGCAAAGTTATCATAAGGATTTCGAACTTCTGCTCGCGGACGGGAGGAAGGTAAGGATTGGGGAGTTCGTGGACAGGCTAATAGAAGAGAATAGGGATAAGGTGATCGTAGGAAAGGATACGGAGATTCTGCCCGTCGACGGGATTTATCTGCTCGCATACGATCCTGAGAGGAAGGAGATCGTAAAGCTCAAGGCGGATAGGGTGAGCAGACACAGGGCACCGGATAGGTTCGTAAGGATAAGGTTCAGCAACGGGAGGGAAATAGTCGTAACCCCCGAGCATCCTATAATGGTGTGGGAGAACGGAATAAAGGAAAAGCCCGCCGAAAAAGTTAGGGTGGGAGATATAGCCATAGGTGTGAGGAGATTGCCTCTTGAAAAATCGTGCTCAATCGATCCCGCACTCGCAAAGCTCTTGGGATTCCTGCTTTCGGAAGGACATCACTATGGAAAGACGTATGAGGTGGGTTTCTCCAACACCGATTTAGGGCTCGTTGGGGAATACCTAACCCTACTCGAAAACTTGGGAGTTAGGTATCGCATATCGAAAAGGGATAGAGTGGGGATGAAACGACTATACACGGTCAGAACGAACTCGAAACGATTCTACACGATGCTCAAAAGGGCTTTTCCCGAAATGTTCCCCGAATGCTCTTGCAGACCCGCACGTAGGAAGAGGATACCTTGGAGAATAATGGCGAGCGGGGAGGAGGCGAAGAAGGCGTTCTTAAATGGATTCTTCAAGGGAGACGGTTTCGTCGACGACTACAGAGTTGGATTTACGACTTCGTCCAAGGATATGGCGGAGGATCTTCAGGATCTCCTGCTCAGCTTGGACATTTACTCCTACGTCTACGAATACGAGCAGGACGGTGCCAAGCACTACAAGGTCGTGATAAGCGGTGTGGACAGCATGGAGAGGTTCTTGGAGATAGTTTCGGACGATTCGAGGGCGAAGAGGATCGAGCGATTGATAGAGATCGCCAGAGGTAAGGACAACCATAGGGACATCGTGCCAAAGGATATCGTGGCGAAGTTGAGGGGTGTGCTGAACGCCTTGCATGTGAGTGACGGTTTGACGAACAACGTTAAGAGGGGGCAGAACGCCCACAGAAGGAGATTCATGAGGTATCTGAACTTGGCCGAGAGGACGTTGAGGGAGATTAGGGAGGGAGTGGAGAGAGGTGACGTAGAATCCGCGAAAAGGGTAGTGTGCCTGAGGGATCTGTCGAGTAGGCTTGGAATTCCATACTCCACTTTCCTTCTCAAGCTCGGTAACTTCAAGGATTCGATATTGAAGGAGGCGAAGGAGAGGCTTAGCGAAATAGAGAGGGATCTTGAGGAGATTAGGAGCATCGTCGATGGCAACCTGAGGTTTTTGAGGGTGACGAAGGTCGAAATCGTTCCGAACGGGGATTCCGAATGGGTTTACGACGTGACCGTGGAACCCACTCACCTTTTCGTCTCTCACGGTCTCGTTTTACACAACACGATATCCATATCGAAGGCGGGAATTAACGCGACTCTAAATTCGAGATGCTCAGTTTTGGCGGCTGCGAATCCAAAGAGGGGGAGGTTCAACAAGTTCGAGCCGTTGGTGGAGCAGATAGACATAGAACCCCCTCTGCTGAGTAGGTTCGATCTCGTGTTCGTGATAATGGACGAGCCCGATGAGAGAAAGGATGAGGAGCTCGCGGACTTCATATTATCGGACAGCGTGGAGGAAAAGCAGCCGGCGATACCTGTTGATCTGCTCAGGAAATACATCCTCTACGTTAGGAGGGAGATAAAGGATGTCAGGATAGATGAGGAGGCTAAGAAGAAGCTCAAGGAGTTCTACAAGAAGCTAAGGGCTATGAGTAAGGAGGACAACGCGATAGCTATTACGGCAAGGCAACTCGAAGCTCTGAGGAGGCTCACGGAAGCTTCCGCCAAGGCGAGACTCAGCAACGTTGCGACGGTTGAGGATGCTGAGAGGGCGATAAGCATATTCAGGAAGTGCTTGGAGCAGATAGCGATAGATCCCGAAACTGGCAAGATAGACATCGATTACGCGTTTACCGGGACTTCTGCAACCCAGAGGGATAGGATAGCGATAGTCAAGAGGATAATAGAGGAGCTCGAGGAGAGCAACGAGAAGGGAGCTCCGGAGGAGGAGATATTCAGGATGGCGGAGGAGAGGGGAATAAGTAGGGAGAAGGTTGAGGAGATCTTGGCCAAGCTCAAGCAGAACGGTGAGATATTCTCGCCGAGAAACGGATTCTACAGGGTGGTCAAGTACGATTGACCTCAGACCAGGAACGCCTCATCATCCTTCAGAAGTCCGACGGCTCATCATCGGCCACCAACTCGAATCCCATGAGATTTAAAATTCTTTCAGCCCACCTGTTCGGCCTTATCCTCAACTCCTTCCCTTCGTAAAAGAGATCCAAGAGCTTCAGCATGTTTTCGAGAAAGTCTCTCGTGAACGGATCGCCTATTTCCATCCCGTCGTCGCACACCCTCACCCTCATGTCGAATGCTCCGAAAGTCTCGCCGATGGTGGCCAAAAACAATCCCTCCACGTGCCCGAACCAGTACACCACCAAGCCGTTCCCGAAGCTCTTGAGGTATTCGTGATACTGCCTCCTCCAGTAGTTCGAGTGGGTTACGGGATCCCCAAACATGGCCTTGCTCTCTATCCAAACGATCTCGCATCCGTTCAGCTTAAGGGGTTTTTCCAGCAAGAAGTCGGGGGTTTTGCCCCCCTCCCTCCTCAACTCCTCCTCGCATCTGAAATCCAGCCCCTCCGCCTCGAGCCATCTCCTTATCATCTCCTCTCCCACCCTGCCCTTTATCCTCTGAAACTTCACGGCTATTGGGGAGTATATGAAGTCAGTCGTCACGGCTTTCCAAACGAACCTCCTCAGATCCTCGTCCTCTATTAGCTCGGGGTTCGAGGAGTATCTCCTTATCTCAGCTTTGGTGTATCCGAGGGACTTCATGAGCAACTTGGCCTTCATCATCGGCGGAGCCGTGAGCCACCTCGGAACCCTTCCCCTCCTCCTCCAGCACTCGGCTATCTCATCGAGCCTTCTAAGATAGACGGGATGCCTTGCCTTCATCCTCTCCACTATCTTCTGGGACAGGATCGACGAAAGGACGGGCATGGGATGGGAGAACTCGCCAACGTTCCTAACGTTTATGTTCCTCCTCAGGGACAGGAACTCCCTCACGTCCATCGTGAGCATCCCGAACACCTATGTGGCGAAGCAAATATAAATTTAAGCCACCAACCGATCGATGCGATGATGACAGGGCCCCGCTGAAGTGTGATGAGGGTCTTGAGTTCTGAGCAAAACTCTTTCAACCCACCCCGTCCAGTTCGAACGATGTTGCTCAAGGCCGACCTCCACGTTCACTCCAACCACAGCGATGGTAGGGATTCGGTCAGGAGAATTCTGAAAGTTGCGATCGAAAGAAGGATCGACGTAATTTCGATAACCGATCACGATACCGTCGAGGGATCCCTCGAGGCGTTGGAGGTTGTTAGGGAGGAGCATCTGCCGATAATAGTCCTACCGGGCGTGGAGGTCTCGACCGCTCAGGGACACGTGCTCGTTTATGGGGTTGAGAGGGAGTTCGACAGAGACATAGATGTTCGCGAGTTGGCGGAGATCGTGGGGGATTTGGGAGGAATAACGTCTTTGGCTCATCCCTTTCAATTTTACAGACACGGAACGGTCAGAATTGGATGCTTCAAGGTCGTGGATTGCGTGGAGGTCTTTAACGCAAAGAGTCCGTGGCTGTTCAACGGGATAGCAGAGTTTTTGAGAGGAAAGTACGGGAAGGGAAAGACCGCAGGAAGTGACGCCCATCGGGCGGAGTTCGTTGGGTACGGGGTGGCGAAGGTTGAAGTAAAAGACCTTTCGCTGCGGGGGATAATGAGGGCTTTGAAGGAGGGTAGGTGCGAGGTGGAGGGTAGGAGGGCGATCCTGCAGAGATGATACTCCTCCTAATTCCGTTGGCTTTCAGCCTCCATCAGATAGCGGTCAGGAAGGGGCTTAGGGGAGTTGACGTCATCTCTGGGAACATGGTCAGCATAGCCACGACTTGCATCCTCTTCCTGCCGATACTCCTAATGAGGTTTCGGTGGATTCCCTCCTTCATCGCCGCCATGGTACTTGCGGGCGTTCTTAACTTCGTTCTCGCGAGGCTTTGCTTCTACGCCTCTATAGGAAGGGTGGGGGCGAACGTGGCATCCTCTCTCTCCGCGACGAGAATATACTTCGCGGAGCTCTTCGGAGCCTTGCTCGGAGAGAAGGTAACGCCTAAACTCCTGATTTCCTCTACCCTAATCTTCTTGGGCGTTGTGGCGGTTTCCAACCCGAAGAGGAGAGGGGATTCGGTGGGCGTAGTTTTGGGCATCCTCACGGCCGTCTTCGTCGTTCTATCCTCGGCGATGGTGAAGCTCGGTCTCGGAATTTACGACGATCCTCTGCTGGGGAGCTCGATAAGCTACCTCTCCGCCTTCGCGTTTTCCTCGCTGATATTCTCCTTGAGGAAGGAGGAGCCCGTTCTTTCACCCTACTTCGTTCTCGCCGGCATTCTGGTGGGCGTGGGGCATCTCCTCAGGTACTACGCTTTGAGCGTTTATCCCCTCAGCGTAGTCGAGCCGGTGATCAGCGTATATCCCGTCTTCACGATGGCGCTCTCGTACGTTCTCATAAGGGATATGGAGCCGTTCGATTTCAGAACCGTCCTCGGCTGTTTGCTCGTGATCTTGGGCGTTTACGGTTGCTTGGTCTGATATGCGAGCAGAAAGGTTCCTACAACGATCGTAAGAAACGCGAACCTTAGCATGAAGCGGAATCCGAATTGCTCCGCGAGATAACCTCCCAAAATCGGCCCTACGACCCATCCCAAGTTCCAGACGGTGTTGTAAATTCCCATCGACTCCCCCCTCTCCTCCCTCCCCGCCACATCCGAAATGTATGCGGGGGCAACCGTTCCGATCGTCGCCCAAGCGAAGCCTTCGAGCACGTGGATGGGTATGGCGTAGACGTAGTATTCTACCATAGAATACGCGAGCATCACGGTTGCGAACGCAACTTGGGAAAGGAATATGAGCGGTCTTCTCCCTATCCTGTCGGAAATCTTCCCGACGATTACGGACGTCAAGACCCCGCTCAGAGCTCCGATCGTAAAGAGCAAACCCACCCCGCTCTCGCTCGCCCCCAAGTCCTCCGCGAGGTATATGGGCAAGATCGAGTAGACCATTCCGGAGGAGATCATTAGGGGGAGAAGGGACACGCAGAACGCGATTACCCTCCTGTTCATGGCTCCTTCAGTTCCCTCCTCAACCTCTCGTAGAACTCGAGCATGAACCCGTGCCTATCCTCCGCCACCTTCTTGGCCGTTTCCGTCATCATCGTGTCCTTGAGCTTCAACAGCTTCTCCTCGAAATGTCGTAAAGTTTCCTCCAAGCTCCTCCCCGTTTCCCCACCGAACATGAACGCCCTCGCAATTCCTATCGCACCCATAGCATCCAACTTGTCGGCGTCGCTTAGAACCTTCGCCTCCAGAGTCTTGGGCTCCACGCCGGAACTGAAGGAATGCGCCTCTATGCAATGCGCCACCCTCTCAACGAAATCATCATCGTATCTCCCCTTAAGCATCCTCCTGACGATCTTCGCACCCTCGACGGCGTGGTTGGGCATCCCCCTCGCCACGTCGTGTAGCTTAGAGGCAACCCTCACGACTTCCAAATCTGCCCCCTCCTTCTCAGCTATATACTCCGCCCACCTCGTCACCCTCTCAACGTGCCCGTCGTCGTGCGAACCTCCGATCGAACGCCTAACCCTCGCCCTAACCCCGCTCCTCTCCTCGAACTCCGCGACGACTTCGAGGCTTATAGGATTCAGGGCTTTGAGAAGATCGTGGAACACCCTATCCACTACCGCCTCGTGGTGCATCCTCATTTCTGCAAAGCCCTTGAAGTAATCGTCGAGCGATTCGTATTCCACCAACCTGTCCCTCGGCCTGTACCTGATCCTGATCACCCCCCTGTCCCTCCTCCCCGTAACCGGGCATACGCACGTGAAGTTCTCGTAAACGAACTCGGCCTCGTGCTCTCCGTAAACGTTCGGAATTGTTCTTATCCTCACGACCTTTAGGGATTCCAAGGCCTTAAGGAGCTCCTCCTCATCCCTCGCCACGGCAGTTGCGAAGTGTAGAGGCCACGGGGACTTCACCTCCTTCGGGCAGTATGCTATTACGGGTTTCCCCTTCATCGAAGATATCACCGCCTCGGCCATCGCCCCGAAGCTCGGCTCCGTTGCTAAGAGGACTACTACGTCGGCGATCTCGCAGAACCTCAAGTCGTTTTCCACTATCTCCCTTCGAAGTTCCGGCCTATCCCTGAAATCCTCGACGTCGCTGTAGTCTACCCTTAGCTGGTCGACGACGTCGTAACCCCTCTCCCTTAATAATCTCTGAAGCCTTCTGATCTCCTCGATCCCCCCGTAACCGATCGATCCGCAGACTATGACCTTCATGCCCCCATCTCATCCACGGGATTTTAGTCTTTTATCCAAAGGTATTTTTGACCTGAAGTTCAAAGCGAGGATATGGGCGTGGACATAGGCGAGTTGCTGGAGAGGGAGGAGGTCGAACTCGAATACTTCTCCGGCAAGGTCATAGCCATCGACGCCCTGAACACGCTCTACCAGTTCATAGCTACGATAAGACAGCCGGACGGTACTCCGCTTAAGGATTCCCAAGGTAGGATAACCTCTCACCTTTCGGGCATCCTTTACAGGGTTTCGAACATGGTCGGGGAGGGGATAAAGCCCGTATTCGTGTTCGACGGCAAACCCCCGGACTTCAAGAGGGAGGAGATTGAAGAAAGGAGGAGAATTAGGGAGGAGGCGGAGGAGAAGTGGAGGAGAGCTTTGGAGAGGGGAGACGTTGAGGAGGCGAGGAAGTACGCGCAGGCGTCGGCTAAGGTCGACGAGTACGTAATCGAATCCGCGAAGACCCTGCTGAGGCTGATGGGGATTCCGATCGTTCAGGCACCATCCGAGGGTGAAGCTCAGGCGGCGTACATGGCGAAAAAGGGAGACGCTGACTTCACGGGAAGTCAGGATTACGATTCACTGCTCTTCGGAAGTCCCAAGCTCGCGAGGAATTTGGCCGTGACGGGGAGGAGAAAGGTGCCGAGGAAGAACGTTTACGTCGAGATAAAGCCGGAGATAATAGAGCTCGAAAGAAACCTGAAAAGGCTCGGGATAACGAGGGAACAGCTGATCGACATAGCCCTGCTGATAGGAACGGACTACAACGAGGGGGTGGAGGGGATCGGGGTAAAGAAGGCGTACAAGTACGTCAAGAACTACGGAAACGTATTCAAGGTTCTTAAGGTTCTGAAGGTCGAACCGAAGGAACCGATAGAGGAGAT
>CAZQJR010000013.1:0-5688 GCA_964592825.1 uncultured archaeon
TACTACGAGAGGGATAGGAGGAGGGGAAAGGAGAGGACGATGCTTTGGTTCGTTGAGGAAGTGGGAGAGCTCGCGGAGGCTATCAGGAAGGACGAAGTATCCTCCATAGGGGAGGAGATGGCCGACGTCTTCGCTTGGCTCGTTAGTCTGGCGAACCTGTACGGAATAGATCTGGAGGAAGAGGTAAAGAAGAAATATCCGGGATACTGCATCAGATGTGGCAAGAGACCGTGCGAGTGTGATGGGCGATGAGGTTCATACTTGCGAGCGAGGAGGACATAGTCGAGGGTTCGGTTACGGACAGGTACTTCATATGGACTGAGAAGGTGCTGAAGGAGAAGGGCGTCAATCCCGTCGTCGTCGCGGAGGTAACGACGTCCAGCTGGGGAATCTTCGCCGGGCTTAGGGACGTGCTCAAGCTAATGGAGGGTAAGCGTGTGGACATCTACGCCATGCCGGAGGGATGCCTTTTCTACCCCCACGAGCCAGTTCTAACGGTAGTCGGCAGGTATCTCGATTTCGCGAGGTTCGAAACCGCATTGCTCGGTTTCATCTGCCACGCCTCGGCCGTTGCCACTCAGGCGTTTAAGTTCAAGCTCGCCGCGGGAGACAAGAAGGTGTTCTCGTTCGGGACGAGGAGAATGCACCCGGCCTTGGCTCCGGCGATAGAGAGATCGGCGTACATAGGGGGAGTGGACGGTGTGAGCAACTACTCCGCGGAGAAGTACTTAGGGCTTAAGAGCATGGGGACGATGCCACACGCGCTGATAATCTGCTTCGGAGATCAGGTGAAGGCTTGGAGGGCTTTTGATGAGGTGGTCGATGAGGACGTGCCGAGAACGATGCTGATAGACACCTATTTCGACGAGAAGACCGAGGCTGTACTCGCGATCGAAAACGTGAGGAGGGTGAACGGGGTCAGGCTCGACACCCCCTCATCGAGAAGGGGGAACTTCAGGAAGATAGTGGAGGAGGTCAGGTGGGAGCTCGACATAAGGGGAAGGAGGGACGTAAAGATATTCGTGAGCGGAGGGCTGGGAGTAGAGGACGTTTTGGAGTTGAGGGACATAGTAGACGCGTTCGGAGTAGGAACGGCCATAGCCGGAGCGAGACCTATGGACTTCGCCTTGGATATAGTGGAGAAGGAGGGGAAGTTCGTAGCGAAGAGGGGAAAGAGGGGAGGAATGAAGCAGGTATACAGGGATTGGAGCAGGTTGGAGGATGAGGTGAGGCTGTTCAAGGACGATCCGCCGGAGGGTAAGGAGCCTCTGCTCAGGAAAGTCATGGAGAATGGGGAGATAGTCGAGGAACCGGACATGAGCGAGGCGAGGGAGCTCGCCCTAAAGCAGATGAGGATCATTAGGGAGCTCGGATTGGATGAGAAATTCCTCCGAAAGGCTTAAATGAAGTCTAACATTATAGGGTTTGGAGCGGGGGTTGCCGAGCCAGGCCAAAGGCGGGGGACTCAAGATCCCCTCCCGAAGGGGTTCGTGGGTTCAAATCCCACCCCCCGCATATTATCTTATTATCCAGATGTTATCAACGTACTTCTTCGCTACATCTAATATTTCTTTATCGGCAAATCTACAAACAATACCTGATTTAACGTCCTCATGGGGATGTTCCTGTTTGTACAGTTCTTTGTATACGATCGCCTGTCCAATAGATTCAAAATTTAGCTGTTCCTTTACTTCAATAACATAAGTCTTAGTTCCAATTTTCCAGACAATATCGATTCTATATCTTCCTATTGTCTTTGAATTACCGTATTTATCATATACCACAATACCTTTTCCAACTTCTACCTCCCTTTCGATAGTTCCAACTTTAATATTAGAAATGAATTTTTCAATTAATTCCTCATGAGTGGTCTTTCCTTTAATTTTTATAAATTTTATTTCTCTAAGTAATTTTTTCAAGTATTCTGGTTCATTAAGAACACACTTCAGAAATCCAATAGTCATTGGTTCGTTACTATCATAATTCTTCCACTTGTCATAATCTCGCCAATAGCCCATATTAAACCATACGATCTGATCATTTTCAACTATGGCAATAACACCATGAATGTAAATATGACCTCTCCCACCTCGTGATCTCAACGCTTTAGATACATTTTCATCAAGAACTCTACTAAGAAATCTAGCTCTTGAAACAAAATGAGTTTTATATATTTTTTGTTTATCATTTTTTGAAAATTCAAATAATTCGTAATCGATACTATACTTTTCTTTAATCTTCTGAAGTAACATAATTATTTCATTATGCAATTTTAAGTATTTTCTATACCAATCATAATCGGAATTTCTCCAACTATCGACCAACTCTTTTTGAATATAATATCGGAACCTTACTGACATAGACATTTATCCTAACTACTTGACGACTTTAAAAGATTTATATTAAAGATAGGGCAAGATCGCGAAAACCTTCGCGTCGTTGACCAAGTTATCGATCAGGCAGTACTCGTTCGGTTTGTGGGCGTTGCCTACGAACGTCGCCCAGACCGCGGTGTGGAAACCCTTCCTTCTGAAGAAGGAGGCGCAAGTGTTACCACCTATCCCCACTACCCTCGCGTCCACGCCTCTCGCGATCTTTATTGCCTTTTTGAGCCTCAAAACTACCTCGCTGTTTTCCGGTGTAGGAGGCGAGCTCATCCTTTGCACGACTTCGACCTCAATGGGCTTCCCGTCCCTCCTCTCGAACTCGGCCTTGACCTCGTCGACTACCCTGAGAACCTCATCCACGTCGTATTCCGGCAGTATCCTGCAGTCCATGTAGCTGACATCCAATCCGGGTATCGTGTTGACGTTGTCCACGTTCTTCTCCCTCTTGGTGGGCTCGAACGTCGAGTAGGGTGGGTTGAAGAGTTCGTTTTCGGCGTCGAACCTCTCGTGCAGGATCCTGTCGAGTTCGAGCAGGAACTCCATCGCCCTCCTGCAGGCGTTGAGCTTCGGGGTGCTCGCGTGGGACTGAATCCCGTGAACCTTGAACCTAAGCCACAGAATGCTCTTCTCAGCTATCTCTATCTCGTCTCCCCTCTCGTTTCCCGCGTCCGGAACTACGATTAGATCCCCCTCCTTAAACACGTTCCGCTTCAGCAGATGTTGAATACCGTACCTGCTTCCCGTCTCCTCATCCGAAACGAAAGCCAGTCCGAAGCTTAGCTTCGGCTTTCCGTACTTCAGTATGGCCTTTCCCGCGAAGAGCGAGCTTACTATTGCCTGATTGTTGTCCTCCGCTCCCCTCCCGTATATCTTCCCGTCCTCCACCACCGCCTCGAACGGAGGATGCTTCCAAAGGGACGGATCCCCTTCGGGAACAACGTCCATGTGCGACACTATCCAAACCGTTCTCTCGCTCTCCCCCTCCACCCTCGCCACTATGTTCGGTCTAACCCCTCCCTTCGCCCTCTCGTCCTTCGCATCGTACCTCTCCACCTCGAAACCTTCAAGCAGAGTCATCAGATACTCCGCCTTGTCCAACTCACCCTCCCCTCCGGAGTCGGGGCCGACGGCTCTGAACCCTATCAGATCGCACATCACCCTGACCATGTCCTCCCTAAAACCCTCGACGATCCCGAGCAACTCATCCATGAGAATCACCCAAAATCTCCTCTATCCTCCTCTCCAAAACCTCCACTTCCTTCAAAACCTCCCCATCATCCGACTTCTTCAACTCCTCCAACTCCGCTATGACGGGAGCCAAAATCCTGAACGCGTTCTCCCCCCCGTCAACGCTTTCCACGATCTCCTTGAGAATCGAAAGCTTCTTCCTCGCGACGAAGTCCTTCCTGAGCTCCCTCCTAAGATCCCTCAACATCTCCGCGATCTTCCTTCCGTCGTCCGTGAACCTTATCTCCCTGACCCTCCCCTTAACCTCGCTCTCGATGAGCGCGTTCTTTTCGAATTCGCTAAGAACCTTTGATATGTAGCTGTAGGGGGATCCTATCTCCTTAGATATTACGAGCGGATAAACCTTCCTACCGTTCTCCTCCGCCTCGAGAATCTTGATCATTATTTCCACGGTCTTCTCGTGCAGGAACATCCTTTCCAAGCTCATCCCTATCCCTCCTAAGCCAGACGACCCTCTGTGGGAACGGAATCTCTATTCCCGCCTTCTCCAACTCGACCTTGATCTTCCACAGCAGTTCGGTCTTCACCTCATACCACACGGCCGAAGGACTCCAAACCCTAACGACTATATTAACGCTACTCTCCCCGAGCTCGTCGACGAATATCTGAGGCTCCGGCTCCTTCAAAGCGAACGGATGTTCCTCCACGACCCTCCTGATTACCTCCACGGCTCTCTCCGCATCGTCGGAATAGCTTATCCCGACCACGTACTCGAACCTCCTGACGGGGTTGGCGGTGAGGTTCGTTATGTTCGAAGTGAACACCCTCTCGTTCGGTATCCTAACGAACAGACCGTCGTAAGTTCTTATTATGGTCGAAAGTATCTGAACGTCCTCCACGAACCCCGCCACGTCCCCTATGGCAACCTGATCCCCTATCCTAATCGGCCTCTCTATCATGAGGAATATACCGGAAACGAGGTTGGCGACGACGCTCCTGCTCGCGAAACCGACGACGAGTCCCGCGAATCCCCCAGCAGCTATTAGTCCGGTGGGGTTCACGCCGACGAACGGAAGGGCGGTGAGGACGAAGACCGAGACCACAGCGAAGTTTATTACCCTCAGCATTACGTTAAGCTCGTTCTTCGGAATCCTATCAGCGAGCGTTCTCTTCAAGTAAACGCTTATCAGCCTCGCCACCACAATTCCAAAGGCGGTTAGGAGGGCGAAGGTTACGAAACCGGTTACGTTCATACCAACCCCCACTCCATCGTGAAGCTCCTGCCCATCAGCCTCCTCGCGGTGTAGAGCTCCAACGCCTTCCTCATACCCTTCGCAATAGGTCTGTCCAAGAAATCCGTAACGGCCGTGCTCTTACCCAATACCCTCATCTCCGCCCAGCAGGATGCGAAGGAATCGTAGTATATCTTCATGGCGTAGCAATCCAGCACGACTCTGCCCACCTCAACCCAATCCCCGCCGTTCCTTATGTCGAGCCTCATCACCCCGTGCCTAAGCCTGTCCACTTCGGGGATCTCATACCACACGTCGCTGAAGAACCACCTGCAAACCACCCCTCTCCTCGGACTACCGTAGAGGGTGTACTTGGGTTTTTCGTATGAAAACACGTCCACCACGGTAACCTTGTCCCCCTGCTTGGCGAACACACCTATCTCAATCGGGAACTTGAGGTAGATCGTTTCGGACGAGTTGGGCTTCAGCAGGATCGGGGGGAACTCGACCATCAGGTATCTCGTAACGTTCTTGGGGAGGTTTACGGGTTCGACGGGGTTCACGACTATCTCGCAATCGGGGAGGATCTTTCTCACACCCTCCCTCTCGTATACCAACCTCCTTCCCACCCTCTCAACCCTCACGGGTGCGAACACGGAATAGCTTTTCCCGAATCCGATAATAGCGTTACGGTCAAATATCCTCCCGGGAGGGATGTGAAGGATGCGGATATTCGTAGAACGCGATTTCGCCTACGCGTCCTATTCGAAGGTCTTGGAGAAGAGGGGTTTTGGGGTTAAGAGGGGGGGCAGGATAATCCTCGATCCCGTGGAAGTGCTCTACTTGGCCATAAAGGGGAACGCGAAGGTCGTGTGGAGGGG
>CAZQJR010000014.1:0-11438 GCA_964592825.1 uncultured archaeon
TCTCCGTAACCGGATCGGAGCAACCTTATCGGACTGTGCCTCAGGATAGTTAGATCGGCGAGAACTGCGGTCGGAGGATTCACGAGTATGGACACGGGTTTCCCGTTCTCCTTAAAGCTCGCAACGGGCGAAGCTATGCCGTCGTGAGATGCGACGGTCGGTACGCTTACGAAAGGAACTCCGAGGTCGGAGGCGATTATCTTCGCGATGTCGAGAACCTTGCCGCCTCCTATTCCCAGCACGCCGTCGACGTCGGAGTAGCTTAGGGATACGACGATGTTCTTCGCAACCTCCATCTTGGAGTCCTCGACGAAGAACCTTCCGAAAACGCGGTCGGATATCCTCTCCTCGATCTTCCTTCCCGCCACCTCGTAGGACTTCCTCCCCGTAACTATAACGGCGGAGGAGATCCCGAGCCTTTCGAGAAGCTCGGGTAACCTCTTCCTAACCCTCTCCCCCACCTCAACGATCAGGGGTATGTCCACACTCCTGAACAGCCTCATAGCAGCTCCTTCGGTATGACCAGCACCTCTCCTTCACTCTCTACGACGAAGACGGTATCCCCGGGACTCAACCTCGCCCTCGGCCTCCTCGCCTGAACCACCTCCTGAGTTCTCGGATGTAGCACTTCAACCACGAACTCGTCGCAGTTGACGACTACGCTTTCCACCATCTCCTCCCTCCTCGCTATCACCTTAGGATCCTTCAACTTTACCGTTTCCCCGTCCAACGTCACCGCCTTTCCTAACCTTTGACTCGTAACCACGCACACCCTTCCGTTCTCCCTGACCACGTCCCCCCTTCTGTACTTCGGCAACCTTACGGCGTAAGTGAATCTATAGACATCCCTTCCGTCCCTCCTCGTGTGGATCTTTCTGCTTTCGGTTATTCTCCCCCCGAGCTCCTCCACGATCGTTCTCGAAACCTTCCTACCAATGTTCCTATCGCCGAAGTAGAAGTCCACTCCCTCCTTCCTCTCCACGACCTTCGATATGAACGCCTTCTGGTTTTCCCTCTCCCTGTCCAAAATCCTCTCTATTATCTCCCTAACCTTCTCCATCTCCTCTTCCTCTATCTCCCTATCCTCAGCCCTAACCTGAACTATCGCCTCGTAGTATCCACCTGCCTCCCTGCTGCACCTCCCGCAAACCTCGCTCGAAACCCTCACCTCTATTACCTTTCCTACCTCCACGTCCTCATCCTCTATCCTTCCCCTCAGGGAAACCGCGTACCTCCCGACCTCTCCCCTCGTTAGAGGTGTGACCGAAACCCCCTCGACCTCGAACTCGGGAACGACCCTGATTCGAGATAGAATAACGTCCACGAGCGCGTCTTCGAAAGCAATATCCCTCCACCTTCCGGATATCTTGAAGAAACCGCATCTCGGGCATCGGATGAGTGTGACTACGTCGTCTAACTCGAAAACCTTCCTCCTCTCCACGTAGCATTCGGGACAAAGATCCAAGGATTCCACGGGTTTACCGCAGATAGGACATCTCTTCATTGCAAACGGGAAATCGTCCGGTGGGGTATATAAATTTTGACGCCAAACCTTTTATAATTTGGAATCCAAAAACTTACATGGCTCTGTTCGATTGGGGAACGTACAACGGAAGGTGGAAGTTGCACATAGCGGAGCTCTTGGGAATGAGGCTCACCGAGATTCCCCCCTACGATTTCACGAGGAGGAGATACTCCGAAGAGTACTTCAGGGAATACGGAGAGCTCGCGAAGGCCTTCAGCACAGTAACCGCCCACTCCCCCTATTACAGCACGGTATCCGAAGACGAAGAAGCTCTCGAGAGGGCGAGAAAGGGACTCGTGGCATCCGCCAAAAAGGCCGAAATTGCCGGAGCGGAGGTGTTCAACCTCCACTTGGGAGGAAAGCTCGAGGACTTGGATAAGACGATAGAGGTGTCCGCCGAGACGGTTAGGAGGATCCTCGACAACACTAAGACGATAAAGGTATCGCTCGAAACGACGTACTCCAAATACCTCCTCGGTTCTCTCGACGAGATAAAGGCCATAATGGAGACGCTCGATTCCAACAGGGTGATAGTTTCTCTCCAGCTTGAGAACGATTGGATGAGGGAAAAGAGGGTGTACAGGACGGGACTCTTCCACAAGGCTTCCGAAGAGACCGACGAGTCGTTCTGGATTGGTATAATGAAGAAGGCTTTGGACATGTGCCCCGACTACCTATCTCTGAGGTTCTCCCAGATAACTGGTGTTAAGCTGAGGGGGATAGTCGTCAAGAAGAGGGTTCCGCTCGGAATGGGTTACCCGAAGTTGGAACCCCTCGTCTCCGCGATAGCCAAGTTCGTAGTCAGGGAGATCTACGACGAAGATCTGCCGACTAAAATCCACCTCATATACACCGGCCTCCCCGACACCAAGTACAGAGACTGCGTTCAGCTTTACTCGAAGGTGGCGAGGGAGATAGTGCCCCTAATCGAAAGATGATCGAGCTAAGGCCGTACCAAAAGGAGGCAATCGAACACGCTCTAAAACGTAAAAGAGCGGTGCTAATACTCCCAACCGGAACCGGAAAGACTATAATAGGTGCATTTTTTCTAAAACGTTTGTTCGATTCCGGAGCAATTAGGAAAGCTCTCGTCCTCGTTCCCACGAGGATTCTGGTGGAGCAGACCCACAAGGTTTACGGAAAGTTAGGTTTGGACTCCGAAATGATCTACGGCCTAATTCCTAAGGAAAGGAGGGCTGAGCTTTGGAAGACTGCCAAGATTGCGATATCCACGCCGGAAACAGTTTACAACGATATCGATCTCGTCAGGGTGGATGCCATCGTCGTAGATGAGTGCCACCACGCGGTGGGGGAGGACGCCTACGTCAAGGTGCTTAGGGAGCTCGAATGCGATTACATGCTCGGACTATCGGCGTACATACCCGAAAGGAGGAGAAGGGAGATTGAGAGGTTGATAGGGGAGATAAGGGAGTGGAGCGCGGAGGACGTGAGGCCTTACGTCGCCGAGTGGATAGGGGAGGTCATCGAAACCCACCTCGACGAGAGGGAGATGGAGGTTTACGAGGAGATAGAGGCGAGGAGGAGCGTTGCGAGGGGTAGCGAGAAGCTGATCTACACGTCCGCCCTAAAGTATCTCTCGAAGGACGGAGCACTGGCTTTGAAGGAAAGCGTGAGCAGAAAGAACAAGCTATCAAAACTCTTAGAGGATCTGAGGGACAGGATCTTCGAACTCAGAGACCTCCACAAGCTCGACCACCTCCTGAAAGTCCTGAGAATTTACGAGGGATTCAACAAGGCCATAGTCTTCGTGGAGAGAGTCGTGGTGGCGAAAAGGATTGCGAACGAGCTCGAAGGCGATTACGAGGTCGCTCTCGTAGTCGGGAGGAGGGACGGGAGGAAGGAGATGCTTGAGGCAGCGAAAAAAGCGGAGGTCGTAATTTCGACGTCCGCGGGAGAGGAGGGAATGGATCTACCGATAGCGGATCTGCTCGTAAACTGGAGCAACACCTCGAGCCCCCTAAGGTTCATACAGAGGCACGGGAGGATAATGAGGAGGGCGGGGAGGGAGGTGAAGTTCGTAGTCTATCTCGTAACCCCCGACACCATCGACACGGACGACCTAATATCCTCAATAGACCGAGCCAAGAGGATAGTGGACGTGAACGTGGACAGGGACGTGCTGGAGGAGCTTTGGAGAAAGTCGAGGAGGTACAGGATAGTGGAGCTCTTGAGCAGACCCATGCCGTTGGAGTGGATAATGCAGATCAGCGGTAGGACTCGAACGGAGGTCGTTTCGGCTTTGAGGAAGGCGTTGGAGGAGGGGGACGTTGTGTACATCTACACCCATCTCGGCAAGACGTACGTTAGAAAGGACAGACTTAGAGCCCTCGAAGAATTCGAACCTCATCTGACTCCCAAGCACGTAGGCAAGGTTAGGTTGGCGAAGGGGAGAAGGAGGACGATAGTCGGGGATTTCGGAAAGCTTTTCGAGGAGCTTTCGAAACGCCTCCCCCTACCCAAACTCGAGATCACTGTTGTGAGAAGGGAGGGGGACTTGGAGGTTTACGACTTCAGGAAATACGATTTCGTCATAGACCGAAGGGATCTGCTCGAAATAGTATTAAAAAACGCCTTATCTTGAAAAGAATTTCTCCGCCCTCTCCAACGCCCTCGCTATGAGCGTAGCTCCGTTTTTCAGATCCTCCAAGTCTATAACCTCCACCGGGCTGTGGATGTATCTCGCAGGAACGCTTATAACTCCCGTCGGAATGCCCTCCTTGGTCAGGTGGATGGCCGTGGCATCGGTGGTTCCCCCCTCCGCCACCTCGAGCTGGTAGGGTATCCCGTACTTCTCTGCGGTTCCTCTGAGCCACTCCAAAACCCTCCTGCTCGCTATCAATCCCCTCCCGCTCGCGTCCGCTATCGTTATGGCCGGCCCCCTTCCGAGCCTTACGTCCATGTGCGCGGCTTCCGTTCCGGGGAAGTCCGTCGCGACGCAAACATCAGTGGCTATCGCCACGTTCGGCTCAATTGCAAACGCAGAGACCCTCGCTCCCTTCAACCCGACCTCCTCCTGAACCGTCCCCACGGCGTAAACCGTAGCGTCCGTTTTGGTTTCCTTTAGGGCGAGGATCATCATCGCAAGTCCGGCTCTGTTGTCGAGAGCCTTCCCCGTAACCCTCCTGCCCATCTCAACGAGTTCCCTGTCTATCGTGATCGGAGTCCCGATCTCTATCCCCATCTCCTCCACATCCTCCTTACTCTCCGCACCCACGTCTATGAACATGTCCTTGAGCTCTACGGCCTTCTTCCTCTCATCTCCCTTCATCAGGTGCGGCGGCTTGCTTCCTATCACTCCGTAAACCTTCCCCTTCCTTCCGTGCAGAACCACCCTCTGGCCGAGGGCGATCTGGTCGAACCACCCCCCGATTGGTGTGAACCTGACGAACCCCTTATCGTCTATGTGCTTCACCATGAAGCCTATCTCGTCCATGTGGGCGGCGATCATCTCCTTGAATTCGTTTCCGTTCTTCACGCATATCAGGTTGCCCATTTTGTCCACCCTTATCTCATCAACTACGTCCTCGAGCTCCGCCTTGACTATCTCCCTCACCTCGTCCTCGTAACCGCTTATACCGTGCGCGTCGCTAAGTTTTTTGAGAAGAGATATAACCTCCTCCATAGCATTTCCAACGCATCGATTCAAAAATAGGTTGCGGAACGGATAAGATCCCCCGGGTGAAGGGGTGGTCATGCATAGGGAGGGTCACGTCGGTCTGTCCTTGGCCGTAGCCTCGGGCATCATGGCGTTGGTGCACAGATGGGATCTCCCGACCCTCGCGATAGTCCTCGTTTTCTCAACTTTTCCCGACATCGATCTCAGAATAGGAATAGCTCACAGGAAATGGACGCACAACCTGTTTTTCGCGCTACTTTCGGGCGTTGTCTTCGGATACGTAACCTACGAGGTGGGACTGGGATTCCTGCGAGGATTCCTTGGGGCGTTCGGGGGTGTGTGCCTACACATTCTCGGAGACCTCCTTACCTACAGAGCCTTCGCCCCCCTCTATCCCGTGTCAAACCGCAAGTTCTCCTTAGGACTGTTCAGATCAGACAACCGCGTTGTTAACCTCCTGATGCTCGTCCTCGGATCTTTAGCGTTCGCGATCCTCTACTATTCGGAACATTTTTAACCATACGGGAGTAGCATCGAGAGATGAAAAGGTTGCTAATCGTTCTCCTCGTGCTTCTGCTTCTGGGATGCACGGGATCCAAGGAGAAGGAGGTGGTCGTCAAGCCGATGCCCTTCCTGAAGCAGGCGGTAGTGATGAAGCTCGACGGGCATTACAAGGTCGTCGTGTTCTTCGAACTACCCACCCCGTGCCACAAGGTAAGGTTTACGGGCATGACCGTGGAGGGGCACACGGTAACGCTCGACTTCGAATACACACCACCCAAACCGGGGGAGGTCTGCATACAGGTCGTTCAAAAATACACGAAGTCCGTCGATCTGGGAAGGCTTGCGAAGGGAAGGTACACGGTTTTAATTAGGGTCAACGGATCAGTTGCGAAGATACTGAGGTTTTCAGTAGAATGATCAGAGCCAGAAGCTCCACGACGCCCACGTACACCCAAACGTAGCTAAGGGAAATACCGTACAAGAACCCCGTCGCCACCCCTCCTACCAAAGCGCCCAAACCGTAGGTAAGGTTAACGGTTCCGTACGCAGTTCCCCTCTTCTCAACTTCGCTTATCTCCGCCACTGCGGATCTCATCACGGTCTCGTGCAGCGCCATGACCGATCCGTAAACGAGGGTTGCGAGCGGGAAAACGAAGCCCAACGGGACGAGGATGGTCAGGAGGGGTACGAGCAGCAGCGTCCGGAAACCCATCCTATCGTAGAGTTTCCCCACCACGGGGGCGAAGAGTGCGTCCACTCCCATGGCGAGGGCGTAGAGTATGGGGATCACATCTTCCTCCACACCGCCCAACTTCATTCCGTAGGATATTATCTGAAAGTTCACCAAACCCGCGACGCTCAGAAATACGAAGAGTGCGTAGGGTAAAAGTATCCCTCCTCCACCTTCTCCCCTCTCCAACGTCCTCGGGTTCGGAACCCTTCTCCAAGCGTAGATAAGAACCACGAGGAGGAGAGTGGCGGGGATGAGCATGATGGAAAAGCCCGCCCCGTATCCCAGCCCAAGGTAAAGCACCGCGAACATAATCGCCGGACCCAGAAACGCACCTATCTGATCCAACGCCTCGTGGATTCCGAATCCGAACCCCCTACCAACCTCCTCCGCGGCGAAGGAGAGTATGGTGTCCTTCGCAGGTGACCTTATCCCCTTCCCCAACCTCTCCAATACCACGAGCAGGGCGGCGATCCGCCAGTCCCTCGTTAAAGCGAGGAGGGGTATAGCCATTATCATCGAGTATCCCAGAAAGGTGGCTTGCCAGTACCATCCCCTCCTATCGACTAAGTATCCCGAAACGACCCTCAGCCCGTAGCCTACGAACTCCGAAGCTCCAACGATAAAACCGAGCGTTAACGCGCTCACGCCCAAAGTCGCGAAGTACGGGCCGAGTACGCTCCTCGCACCCTCGTAAACCACGTCCCCCAGTAGGCTGACGACACCCATCAGAAGTATGAACCTGAGCGCGCGCATCGGGCGAGGTTTTGCGTAAGTTAAATTAAATCGTATCGATGCCCGCTCTGAAAATGAAAATAGTCCTTACCACCCCCTACTACCCGCCGAACTTGGGAGGAGTGGAGGTTCACGTTAGGGATCTGGCGGTGAGACTGATAAAAAACGGTTTCGAAGTTGAGGTCGTTACGTCTTCGGGAAGGGACGATCGCGTTAGGGTAAGGGAGGTCGCCTCCATACCCGTTCCCTACTCCCCCATTCCGCTGAGGTTTCCGGAGATCGAGGGGGACATCTTCCACTCCCACGTTCCCTCCCCCTTCTTCGCAAGGGAGGTGGCCAAAAGAGGAATGAGTCCGCACGTGGTAACCTATCACAACGACGTGGTCGTGCCGGAGAGGGTGAACGGATACTGTATCCCGCGGAGGATAGGTAGGATCGTGGAGGAGATCGCATGCGACGTCACGAGGTACGTTTTGGACGGAGCCGACGTCGTAATAGCGACGACGGAGGATTACGCGAAAACTTCACCGATACTAAAGGATTACGATGTTGAGGTAATTCCCAACGCCGTGGATGTTGAAAGATACGAGTTCGAACTCGAAAAGGAAGATTACGTGATATACGTCGGAAGGCTCGTCGAGTACAAGGGCCTGCCGATTCTGATGAGGGCCATGAGGATCGTTCAGAAATCGCTACCGCTGAGGCTCGTGGTCGTAGGGGATGGGGAGGACAGGCGTGCGTTTGAAAGGCTCGCGAGGTATCTCGGCGTCGAATCGGAGTTCTTGGGGAGGGTTTCCGAGGGGAGAAAGATAGAACTGATAAAGAGGGCGAGGGTTCTCGTGCTACCTTCCAAGTCGAGGTTGGAGGCTTTCGGGATCGTGCTGCTCGAAGCTATGGCGTGCGGGACGCCCGTGATAGGTTCGAACGTCGCCGGAGTTAGGAGCGTTGCGAGGGAGGGGGGTATGGTCTTTCACGACATCGAGGATCTCGCCGAGAAGATAATGAAGATCGCGACGAGCGAAGGGTTGGCGAGGGCGCTGGGGAGGAAGGGAAGGAGGGTGGTTGAGGAGAGATACAGCTGGAAGGTCGTTCTGAAGAGGATTACGGAACTTTACGAATCCCTAACCTGACCAAACGTTTATATTTCCCGAGATCGACCTGTATAGGGGGAGCGGCGGTGGGCGGCTTCCCGTAAGGAGGAAAGTCCCCCCACCGTTGGTGGCGGACCCCCGCAAGGGGGTGCCCCGAGAGGGGCGGCAACGGCACAGAAACGACACCCGCTCGGGGAAACGCGATGACTCCGGGAGGATGAGGTCACCCGAGCGGGATGAAACGCGCCGACCCCGCCGGTGCAAGGCCGTTAAGGCCGCTCAGATTAATGCCGCCTAAAAACAGAAGGGGGCTTACTACCGCCACTCCCCCCATTATTTAAGACATTATTTAAGAGAAAAAGAACAAAACAAAAAAGTATATATTTTTAAGTGCACACCTAAATAATATTATGAGTTCGTGCGAACGAAAAGTTTCTGAAAGTTGCGAGAGTGCATTAATACCACAAGATCCAAGGGATTGGGAAGAAAATTCGTTATTAAAACAAAATTACAATTTAAATTTAGAAGAGCTTAAAGAGAGATTATTGGAAAAAGGTGTTTGTGGAGATGTTTCGTTGGACGATACTGTTTACGTTTATATTGTGAGAACTACGAGAGTTAATTACTGCTGGTGTTCGAATAGCCATGTGATTACACAGTGGGGATGCGCTCCGAATTTCGAAGGTGGGATAATAACCTTAACAAACTGTAAACATGATATGAGATGTTCGAGTAATTTAAAGAGTTGCTTTAATTCAGGTAAACTATGGATTGCCGGAATTACGACAAAAGATGAAAATAGAAATCCACTACAAAAGAATTTTCTGTTTTATTTAATGAAAGTCGATAATTATTATAAAATAATAGATTCGTTTTACGATATCTGGGACATCTTTGGACAGGTGTCAAAAATTAGAGATAAAAAAGATGCTTGCAATAATCCCTTGGGAGACCTTTATAGACCAAAATCGGACTGTAACTTTGACGTTGGAAATGACAAATGGAATCCAAACTGTTATAATTCACCAAGCCGAAATCATGTTCATAGTTCAACTTGGAAGAATGACATCACATATGCTTGCAAAAACGGAAATAGACCACTCTTACTTATAGGAGAGAATCCATTTATAGGCAAGAGGAAAGGAAGAAAGTGTTTTAACAGCTATCTATGGACGGTGCCTAAGATTGAATTCACATTGGACGATATTAGACAAGGCTATAGAAAAATGTCTTTAAAAGATTTTATATTATATTTGAAATAATTTTAATTTATTATTTAATGTACTGAATCAAGTTTTAAATTCTGAAACGATCGAAATCCGACATGCGAGTGGAGAAGGTATTTTTGGGCATGGTGTTGCTGTTCATGGGACTCGCCCTCCTCACCCTCTCCTCGATCCCCTCATCGAACGTTCAATACGGGGGAGTGATAATAATAGGGCCTATCCCCATAGTCGTAGGCTCCTCCCCCGGAATGGCCGTGTTCGGGATAATGTTCGCGGCGATAATGCTGCTAATAATAATAGCGATGATGAGGTGGTAGCATGCTGCTCGAAATACTGGCGTTCGCGATGATCTTCGCAGGCGTAGTGCTGATACTCAGAGGGTTGACCGAAAGCCCACCGGAGCTCTACGTTCCGGAGGAGAGGGAAGACGAAGAAGAGGAAAGGAAGGAAAGGAGGGAGGTGAAAGCGGGAGGTGTTATACTCATAGGCCCCATCCCCATCGTGTTCGGGGAATCGAAATATGCATTCTACGCTCTCCTTCTGACGATCCTGCTGATGTTCATGGTAATCCTGCTGATGTTTTGGAGGTGGTAGCTTGATCGAGAAGAAGATAGTTTACTTCGATAAGCCGGGAAAGGAGAACACCGAAGCGACTCTCAGGCTCGCAGTGGAGAGGTGCGAGGAGTTGGGAATAAGGTATCTCGTGGTGGCGTCATCAACTGGAGAGACAGCGAAGAAGGCTTTGAAGATGATCGAGGGCAAGGACATCAGGCTGGTCGTCGTTACGGATCACACCGGATTCGAAGGGGAAGGCAAGAACACAATGGATCCCGAAACCGAGAGGTTTTTGAGGGAGAACGGGGTTACGATAGTTAGACAGTCCCACGTCCTTTCGGGACTGGAGAGAAGCTTTACGAGAAGGTTCGGCGGATTGTCGAGGACAGAAGCAGTTGCGGAAGCTTTAAGAGCTCTCTTCGGGCATGGGCTGAAGGTGTGCGTGGAGATAACCATCATGGCGGCGGATAGCGGAGCGATTCCTATTGAGGAGGTCGTGGCCGTAGCTGGGAGGGAGAGCGGAGCGGATACCGCTGTGGTTGTAAGGCCGGCGCACACGAACAGCTTCTTCAACATGCAGATAAAGGAGATAGTGTGCATGCCGAGGGAGAAAAGATAAATATTTTTCTATCCGATTTTTCGCTATGAAGAGAACGTTAGTTTTGATTCTCGCCCTTCTTCTAACCTGTTGCTCGAGCAACGTGAATCCTAAGCTCGTACTTAAAAAATCCGAAGCGATCCTGCACGAGAACTTCGAGGCCAAAGCGGTATTCGTCATGACCCTTAAGACCCCAAAGTTCGTCGATCGCACGGTTTACACGATGAAGGTGATCAGGTTCGGTAACGAGACGAAGATAGCCTTTCTAAACTACTCCTTCAGTCCTAAAACTCCCGTGCACGAGAGAATGAAGATCGCGCTCAAAGACGCTTGGATAATAGACGACGGCAGCCACTTTTACCTCTACACCCCCCATCTGAAATACGTCGGGGACAAGGTGGGTCTATACGGGGTGGCAGAGGGAATTCCGAGGTACACCTACCTTCCGTTCGTGACGTGCTTGGACGTGGCGAGGACTTTCGATAAGGCGGAGAACGTAAGGCTCGTAGGTGAGGAGGGGAAGTGTTACGTGATATCCTACGAGCTGAGCTATCCGACGGTCAGGTTCTCCGATAGAGCCAAGGTCAAGGTTTGGATATCCGACTACGTTCCCGTGAAGGCAGAGATAGACGCGAAGTATCACGACACCGAAATAAGGATGGTTACGACGTTCGAGAACTTCACGACGAACGTGATCAAGGTCAACTTCAGCCTGAGAGGGCTGACGGTAATGAAAAGGTATTAGACTATGTCCCTCGACGTGTCTATTTCGAGAACGCTTCTCTCGGTCTTGAACCTAACGTAGCTCGATATCGACTGCCCGCCTATCATCTTTGG
>CAZQJR010000015.1:0-4377 GCA_964592825.1 uncultured archaeon
GCACCTCCTCATAGACAGAGACGGATTTTACATAGTCGAAATGAATCTCGACGGTGATAGGTGTCCGGAGTGCGGGTACAGGCAGAACATAGTCCTCTAAGACTTCGGAGGAGTGATTTTGACTGGAACGTTGAAGTCGTAAAGCAGCACGGTGGTGTTGACGACCTTCCTTATGTAGGCTTTCCCCTCGAGCTTGCCCATCCTGATCGTCATCGGCATCTCGAAAACCGTCTTCATCCTAACCCCCGCCGGGTAGTAGTCTTCGGTTACGAACTCCTCGACGGACACCGACTTAAGATACTTCTTCAAGGCCGTCACGTTCACGTTGGGGGAATACTCGGCGACGAATTCTATGAACTTATTCATGTCGGGCTTAAGTTTGAGCACGTAGAGTTCCGATCCGTTAACGTTCTCCTTGGCAATTCCCTCAACCTCGGAAATCTTGAGGAGGTCTATCTGCTGACCTATCTGATCGCTCCTCTTCCAGAAGTTCTCGTCCACCTTCTCCTTCATCCTACCGTAAGTGCCGTTTATGTACGCCGTATTCCCCAAAACAATCATCTCGTAGCTCCTGTTGAAGTTCCCTCCGAATCCCCACCTCCTAACCTTGACCTTCATCTCCAAGCTGCGGTTGACGAGGTCGATCTCACCGACCATCACCGTAAGCGAGTGGGATTCGACGTTCGTTGAATTCTCTATCTTGGTGAAAGTGCTCGTCGTGATCCTGAACTTATACGACCTAATTCCCTTCGCGTTCTCGATCACCTTCTCCTTTACGTTGGGTTTCTGGGCGCAAAGACACGTCACCATGCAGATCAGAACCAGAACCAACAGAGCCCTTCTCATCTAAAGGTCTATAGTATTCGGCAAAATTTAAACGTTTTCGAGCTCCTCGAGAACCAAGTCCACGGCCTTAGGTATCGCCCTCCTGACCTCCTCCGAAAGTCCCATTCCCATACCAATCTCCTTGACCTCTATTCCCACCACAACGACCTTAGGAAGCTTTAAAACCCTTCCGGCAAGCTTCAGAGCTCTCAGAAGGTTTACGTCGTGAAGGGATAGGGGAGATCTTTCGCACCCCACCTCGTCGAGTTCGAACTTGAAAACCTCCCCCGGCCTTCCGAAACCCCTAACGGCATCGACCACTATCACCTTATCGTAACCGAGCATGACGTTCACGACATCGATCCCCATCGTTCCGCAATCGTAAGCCTCAACGCCCCTCCTCCTCAATTCCTCGACAACCGCTATTCCAACGCCCTCGTCCTTCATCAGAACGTTTCCCACCCCTATCACGGCGACCCTCATCACATCCTCTCCAACGGCTCTATACCGAGGAGCTCGAGCCCGTTTCTCAGAACTATCCTCGTAGCGTCCACTATGGCCAGCCTGTGCATTCTCAACTCGCTCTCAGCCTTCAGGACGGGATTCTCCCTGTAGAAGTCGTTGAAAACGTTCGCTACCTTGAGCAGATACTCCGCAAAGACGTTTGGTTTCAACTCCTCCACGACCCTCTTGACTATCCAAGAGAACTTCGAGAGCAGAATTACGAGCTCCCTCTCCGTCCGATTGCATAGCTCCCCTCTGAACTCCAAGTCCGGCATCCCCTCCCTCACCGCCTTCCTCAAGATCGAACAGCATCTCGCATGGCTGTACTGGATGTAAGCGGAGGTTTGCCTTTCGAAGTCGAGAGCCTTGCTCCAATCGAACGTCATAGGCTTTTCCGGAGCCACCCTCACGAAGTCGAACCTAAGAGCTCCGACGGCGACTGCCTTTGCTATGCGCTCCTTCTCTTCATCGTCGAGATCCTCCCTCCTTTCCACTATCTTTCTCGCCTCCTCGTAAACCCTCTCTATTAGCTCGTCCGCCGAAACGAACTTCCCCCTCCTCGTGCTCATCGACCCCTCCGGCAAGCTAACGAACTCGAAGAAGACTATCTCGGGCGGTTTCAAACCCAAGGCCTTGAGTATGTCCTGAAGCTGTCTTCCTATGAGCTTGTGATCGGCCCCGAGCACGTTCACAAACCTCTCGTAGTTTTCGTTCTTCCAAAGATGGTACGCCAGATCCCTCGTAACGTAGAGGGTCGTTCCGTTCTTCCTCCTCACCACCACGTCCTTATCGTATCCGAACCTCTTCATGTCTATTACAAGCGCTCCGTCCTCCTCCTTCAGCATTCCCTTCCTTTCGAGCATCTCTATTACCCTATCCACGTAACCGTTCCTCACGAACTCGGACTCCCAGACGAACTCGTCGTGATGAACGTTCAACCTGTCGAGAGTTGCCCTTATCCCCTTCAAGGCGAACTCCACGACCCTCCTGAAGAGCTCCACCGCCTCCCCCTTTCCCATCTCGTATTCTATCATCAGCCTGTCGACTTCCTTCTCGAGCTCCGGATTCTTCTCTATCTCCTCGTTCATCCTTATGTAAGCCTCAACTATCGCGTGATCCGGCTTCTTTCCCTCGTCAATCCCGAACCTCTCGTAACCCAACGCCGCTATGGCCACCTGCCTCCCCATGTCGTTGACGTAGTACTGGGTTCTCACGCTCACTCCCGCCTTCCTCATGATCCTCGCGAGCGTATCCCCTATGATCGAATTCCTTATGTGGCCTACGTGCAACGGGCCGTCGGGGTTTGCTGAGGTGTGCTCTATCAGAACCTCCCCTCCAAGCTTTAGTGATCCGTAGTTCTCGTCGAGGTCGAGGATGAGGTCGACCGTATCCTCCAAGAACTCCTCGCTTACGAAGAAGTTTATGTAACCGTTGACGACCTCCACCTTCCCCACGTAATCCCCCGGCTCGATTCTCGAAGCTATTTCCTCCGCTATCTCCTGAGGACTTCTCCCCTGCTCTTTCGCAAGTTTGAAGGCGACCGTGCACGCCAAATCAGCGTGATCGCTCTCCCTAACGAACCTCTCGTCCACACCCAAGAGCTTCAGAACTTCCTCCCTGAACCTCAGGAACATGGTCGGGACTACAACGTTAAGCTTAAATCGTTATCCTCCGAACACATGTTCGATGAGGGCGGTCGTGGTAGTGGACATGCAGAAGGACTTCTGCCATCCCGACGGTGCCCTGTACGTGGGGGATCACGTAAGGGAAATATTCGAACCCACGAGGAAAGTGGTAGAATTCGCGAGGAAAAACGGGATTCCGGTTATATTCACTCAGGACTGGCACAGGGAGGACGATCCGGAGTTCGAAATATGGCCGAAGCACTGCTTGGCGGGTAGCGAGGGGGCGGAGGTAATCGACGAGCTCGATCCGAAACCGAACGACTACTACGTGAAGAAGAGGAGATACTCCGCCTTCTTCGCAACCGACCTCGACCTAACGCTGAGGGAGCTCGGGGTGAAGGAGTTGTTGATATGCGGCGTCGTCACGAACATCTGCGTCCTCCACACGGTTGCGGATGCAATCATGAGGGGTTACGGGGTTACGGTTCTCGAGGACTGCGTGGCGGCGCTGAGTGAGGAGGATCAAAGATACGGGATAAGGCACATGAGAGAAGTCCTTAGGGCTCGAATTTTGAAATCAGACGAGCTCTTACGAGAATGAGAACTAAAGTTGAGACTGAGAATCCGGAGAGCGTGGAGAGGGGGACGTTGTGGAACGCCAGTAGGGTTCCGAGAAAGACCATTGCGAAGGTGCTGACGAACACGCTCGGCAAGTACAACCTCGGAACGAGCTCACCTATACATTCTCTTCCTGATATCATCGAGCCTCTCCTCCAAATCCCTGACGTAAACGGCGAGCCTTTCCTCAAACCTCCTTTCGAGTTCGTCGGCGTTGGCGGCGATCATCCTCTTCGTGCTCTCCAACTCCTCAACGGTCTTGCCCATTCTGAACATCATGCTGAGCAGCAGGGCTCCGAGGGAGAACGTCAGGAGGAACGCGAAGAACACCACTACGAAATCGACGTTGTTGTGAACGAGGGAAAGCCATCGATACGTAAGAATTACGGCCGAAATCGTCATGAGGGCACTGAGCAGGATTTCCCTCGCCTCCATCGAGCGGATGTTGAGGTTGTAAAATATAACGTTGTCGATTTAGACGAAAGTTCTAACGATCTCCCCCATCCCCTTGCTCCTACCCTCCCTGAATATGAACTTCTGTCCCTCGTAAACGAACTGGGGATGATACTTGAACCTGATCCTGACCCTTCCCCTGTCCCCCGCCTTAAGGTACTCCCTGTCCATGTCCTCAAAAACCACAGCCTCGGAGATTGTTTCTATGTGGATCACGGGCTCGTATCCCCTCCTTATCCTCGTCGGATGGCTGAAGACGTAAACGTCGGCCTCGAACTCCCACACCGAATACGGCTCCCTCTTAATCAGAACCATCCCCCTTCTGAGCTCGTCGTACCTAACCCCCTTCAGG